>JABHNP010000118.1 GCA_018694455.1 Planctomycetaceae bacterium
GTTGTTACGACACAACGAATTTTGGACGGTTTGGCAATTCTTATTCCAAAATTATTAGAAACGTGGACGACTCACGCTCGGCAGTTACGCCTTTCTGTGCTGGAGCGAGTACGAGATGATAAATCGTTTCAGTTCGTTAAAGAATTTATTAAGCACTATGGTGATGGCTTATTTACCCAGCATTTGCTTACGCCGTCTTCCTTGCGAAGTATTCTTCGTGGCGGTGTCCGTCCATACCTCGAACGGCTGATTAAGCAAGATTCGGCAGGGACAGATTGGCGTACTTCTGATTCAGATGAAGATGGTGGATCGAAACAAGCCGGTCCTGTGAAATTAATAGAGGCGATTAATGTCGGTGAGATTTCACTGAAACAGGCAACGAGTCGACTCCGATTAATCTTGGAAAGTGTTGCAGAAAATCATTCAGAATATAGAGACTGGAATTCAACAACAACACAATCTGATCGTGGTGATTATCTTTATGTGCTGCTTGAATTTCTTCGGATAAAGGCTGAATATGAGAGGATCGTCTGGACTCTTCGTCCTGTAAGCATGGCCCATCGGGTGCTGGTTCGAAGCGGGGCCACTGAGGCGGCATCTGCTTGGAGACAACGCATGGAAGAGGAGACTGCGGGCACGGCAAATGATCTCATTGAACGCCTCTCAGTGCTTCAACAAAAGACTGGAGTTCGTTTGGCAAGTGTTTCAGATCGAGTGAAGCGGCCTTTTACGGCGATGCTAGAGCAGGATGAAATTGAGTCACTTGTTGAGCCTGCCGTGCGAGAACTCCTCGTGGGCGAACCCGAAGGCGCGGGTGGTCAACTTGAAACGCATGCCGAAGAGTTTCTTGGGATTGCAACTGGTTCAGGAGTAGAAGTACCAGATTGGCTCGATCGTCTCAGTATCACGGTGGATCGAGTACTTGAAGAGGCAGAGACAGGAGGGCTCGCGTCGGATAGTGAGCGACAAGTAATGCCGTCTACGCTTGCTGAGCCACTCCACTGGAGTTGGCTGTCTTGGCCGCAACTTCTTGATGCGGTTTCCAAGAAGCAAGGACGATTATAATGACATCATCAAAAGAAAATTCTTGTGAAGATCCCAACAAAAACCAGCGGTCATTAAGTGTTTGGCTTACGGGACGACTTCAACAAGATGCATATCAAAGTATGGCTGAGCGAATTGCATGGGATGTTTCAGAGCCGAACGGGCGGCCACCAACACTTATGATTTATGAACCAGCCATTGGGATTACGATTGGCCGGCTTGGTTCGCACACAGACATTGATATTTCTACGGATGAATTGTCTAGCAGAGGTATTCCCATACGCTTTGTTGGTCGGGGAGGTGGTGCTGTGCTCCATGGGCCAGGGCAGGTTGGTATTGGCTTCTTTGCCCCACTAAGAAAGTTGGGTCTTTCGTCATATGATGTTGGCGGTTTCCTTGAACGGTTTGAATTCGGCCTCGAATCAGCCATTCAAAGCCTCAGGTGTTCAACAGTGCGGGACTCTCGTCAGCCGGGTATTTTTGGTCGTTCAGGGCTGATCGCTGCAGTGAGTCTTGCAGTTCGTCGTGGTGTTGTTTGGCACGGTGGTTTTGTAAATGTCTGCCCAGACTTAGGGCTTTATCGCCGGATTGATACCGTCCCTGTCGCCACTGGGATGAAGAAGCGTACGATGGGATCAGTGCAGGCTGAGATTCGTCGTAGGGTGCGTTTGCAGGATGTTCGGACGGCGATTGTGCGATCGATGGTAGATGCATTTGGATGTGGAGACGTCTCCATTCAGTCTGGAATGCCTGTATTCCAAAATACTGAAAAATCAGTCAGTAATCGAATAACTAAGAGTGCTTGAGGAAATTTTCGTGTCGAAGAATGAAGCAAGTTCACCGAATACAGTCAGTCTGTTACCAATACTTAATACTGCAACGGCGGTCGAGCACAATGCTTGTTCCCCTGTTGAAGAATCTCCAATACTTATGTCGCGGAGACTTCCACCTTGGTTACGGCAAAACCTTGGTGAGGGTGGTGGACATGGAGAAACCGCAGGCCTGATTGCCGAACTTAATCTGGAAACAGTATGTTCATCTGCAAAATGTCCAAATCGTTTGGAATGCTGGTCATCCGGGACGGCCACCTTTATGATTTTGGGAAATGTATGTACTCGTCCATGTGGATTTTGTTCAGTACCAAAGGGGAAAACGGAAGAGCTTGAAGACGATGAGCCTCAAAGAGTCGCTGAGGCTGCAAGACGTCTTGGACTGAAGCATGTTGTCATCACAAGTGTGACTCGTGATGATTTGCCTGATGGTGGTGCGGATCATTTTCGGAAAACTGTTGAGGCAGTCAGGCAAGCTACTGGAGCATCAGTTGAAGTACTTGTCCCTGATTTTATAGGTAAGCCAGGTGCGCTGGAATTGATGCTTCAGAGTCGTCCTGATGTCTTTAATCACAACACTGAAACAGTACCTCGACTTTATAGGCGTGTTCGTGGCCGCAAAAGTGTTTATGCGTGGACATTACAAGTGCTCGCAGATACGAAAAAAATAGTTCCTGGTACAAAAACAAAAAGTGGATTAATGCTTGGGCTTGGTGAAACACGAGAGGAACTTCTGCAGGTGTTTACTGATTTGTTAAATCAGGGTGTCGACTTTTTGACCCTTGGTCAATATCTGCAGCCAACGTTGGAGAGTCTGCCAGTCGATCGATATGTTCATCCGGACGAATTTAACGAGCTCGGAGATATTGCTCGTCGCATGGGCTTTCAGCAAGTGGCATCAGGCCCACTCGTACGCTCAAGCTATCATGCTCGTGAGATGGCAGAAGCTTAAAAGAAATCGCCACGAGGTAGCGTTCAGGGTAACCGTACCCGTATTGTCGCTGCCTGTTGTATTGTGTCACTCTTCAGACGGGTCATCGAGCCCATGTTCAAGGAGCTTCTTTCGAAGCGTGTTTCGATTAATTCCCAAACGCCCTGCCGCCTTGAGTTGTACACCGTCACAAACGGCAAGCATCTGAGCAATAAGCTCTCTCTCAACACGGCTCACTACCCGTTCAAAAAGATTTGCGTCACCGTCTGGTGCCGATGCCATACCTTGTTCAACAAGATCACGAGCGAGGCTGTCTAGGTCTCCACCCCGCCCAGGCAAAGCAATAGCCGCCTGTTCCCCACGGAAAGCTGGTGGGAGAACTTTTGTTGTAAGCTCGTCGCTGTCAGACATGATGACACAACGCTCAATAACATTTTGTAATTCGCGGACATTGCCAGGCCAGTGATATCGAGTCAATGCTTCCATTGCTGCTGGCTTCACCGTCATGACGTCGCGTTCATTTTCTCGACAATAGGTCTTCAGGAAGTAGCTTACCAGCAATGGAATGTCAGCTCGTCTGCCACGCAGTGGTGGCAAGTAAATCGGAACCACATTCAGTCGATAGTACAGGTCTTCACGAAAAGTTTCTTTCGCGACTTCATCAAGGAGTTCTCGATTACTTGCAGCGATAACGCGAGTATCTACATGAATTGTTTCGGTGTCACCAACACGTTCGAATTCACGTTCTTGTAATACTCGCAGCAGCTTTACTTGAAGTTTCGGAGTCGTTGAGTTGATTTCATCAAGAAAGATAGTGCCTGTGTGCGCGGCTTCGAAACGGCCAGCTCGATTCGCTACCGCCCCTGTAAAAGAACCCCGTACGTGACCAAATAGCTCACTCTCTAAAAGGCTTTCTGAGAGGGCCCCACAGTTTACCCTGACAAAAGGCCCACTGCCTCGCGGTGAGAGTTCGTGGACAGCACGTGCTATGAGTTCTTTGCCAGTGCCGGTTTCGCCCACTAAAAGCACTGAGGCAGTTGAGGCTGCCACCCGGTGGGTCATGGCATAGACGTCTTGCATGGCAGGGCTTGTTCCGATGAAGCCTGCTATACATTTTAAGGAGTCGTCAGTTGGTTTCCTGAGCATCAGCGCCCGCTCATTTTTTTGGCGGTTGGAAAAGGGCAACAAGGTCACGGCTTATCGAAGAATCATCTCTGTGGTTATCCTCATTGTACATATCATTGATGATTCGTAAGGTGCTGTTTGGTAAAAGAATACCATGTTGCTCAAGACTCGTGCCAAGAGAATCGACTGCCTTTTTCCGAATGCGTTTGTCTAGATCTGGGGCCCACGCTAAATCAAAAAGTGACCGTTGGGCAGCCGGGCTGGGCATATTTGCAAGGAGTTGCATTGCAGGGTTAAATGTTTCTGAATGCGTGAGTCCATTATGTGCGACAGGAAAAGCTTCGCGAATATCCCATCCGTCATACCCAAGTTGTTCGAGGATGGTGAGAGCGATGGAGGCACGTTGGAGTCGGTTCTTTCTTTGTTCTTGCCGCCAGCCTGCATCAATTGCTTGCGGGCCAGTAATTCGCGTGAGTGTCTCAGGAAATCGTGGTGGTATGACTTCTTCTCCATTGGTAGTGCTTTTTAGGGTAGGGAAGAATTGGCTATCGAGCCTGTCTGTAAGCATGGCATTTCCTAAGTCATGAAGCCTCAGTACGAGGCGTGTGCGTTGACGGCACGCTTTGTTGTCATCAAGAGGATCAAGCATCACAAGTATCGGTAACTGTCTACCAAGAGATTCTTGTTGTAATAACTCAACAACTTCTGACGCGCTGAGATCGGGCAGGCGGGCAGACAGAATAATGAGTCGTAGATCAGGAGATTGTCTCACTTTTCGAATGCACAGGCGACCATTTGAAACAGATGATGGAACAAATCCATACTGACTAATACTACTCTTCAAAAATTCAGTAGTGTCATGATTCGGGTGAACAATGAGAGCCTCATCGATACCACTCGAATTTGCAAAATAAAGTAATCGGTTAAGGAGACGGCTTGAGCCACTGAATGGAAGTTGTGGTGAAGTGACTGCCAGTGTTTGTGAGGCCTCGAATTGAACGAGCGTTGAAGGAGCGGCTAGCGCTCGTACAAGAGGTGATTGAATTGTGGAATTAGTTAACGACGTGTTTTTTCCTGACTTGCGTATTGCACGAGCTGCAACTGCTGCTGCAAGTGGGATGGAGCGATCAAGAGCATCATTGAGTACTTCTGCTGTGAGTTCTGTCGAGAAACCTTCGGGTCCACGTAATGCTCCTGTCATTACTTCAACGGGCAAGGTGTTCAATGCTGATGAAGGAGATTTTTCAAAGACAAGAAGAGCCTCGGATTGGGCGAGAAGCACGAGACGCACAGTATTTGGATGTGCACAACCAAGTCCTGAAAGATCTCGTGCGATGTGTCCGGCACGGAGGCTTCGGCAAGCATTCGGTGGTAGATAGCGAATCTCAGGTCGGTTTGTATCCGTGACCCACAGATACTGCTCGACAGCCGGTTGCGGACTTATATTTGAAGTTGTTTCCTCTGTAAGACTGTCAGTAGATGGAATGCCATGTGGTGTAAGAAGTTCATCAAGTTTTGTCGTGAGCATTCGGCAAGCGAGGTCCTTCGTGAAGGGCTCACCGCTAAAGTCAGTAAGGCCCTGTTGCTCTAGCTTGACAAGGAGCCGCATTGCCGCCGATCTCGTTGAGTCACCTAATTCTGGAATGAAGGCGGGTGCAAAAAGAACACTCGCTACATCCAGCTCTGCAGATGCGTTGGGGTTTGTTGTCCTTCCTGCTGGCAGGCATCTGGAATCAACCAGAATGTTCAGGGCATCAATGATGCCTGGGAAGCGCTTGAAATCGTCAGACCCAAGCCAAGCTACTAAAGCTCGAACTCCTCTTTCGCCGAGTTGCCCAATGATTTCCTCAGTAAGTTTCCTTGATCGAAATTCTGATTTTGATTCTGAGAGTCGGTTGTGATCCGAACCTGTTTCCATCAGGAGATCAATGAGCATTGGAAGAGCATACGTCCCTCCTTCCATGAGGGTGTTTGCAGCTTTTTGTCGTGTAAAAATGTCGTTAGATTGTAGATCTACAGCAGCTTTATTTAGTCGGTCAGCGTCGATCCTTTTTTTCTGAGCAGCGGCTTGGATCCCGTTCATGAGGAAAGTAACTGCATCGACCTGTTCTGCTGGAGCGGTTCGCTTCAGAAATCTTTGAAAACGACTTAGTTCAGGTGTCTGAAAATATCCACCAAGTGCTGCAAGGGTCTCTTCTTTATTCGGCTCTGCCGCAAAGGCATCATCGAATTTTTCAAGAAATTCCAAGGTGGGCTCAAGTGCCTCAACTGAGGCAGCGCGGATAGCCGCTTCAAGCAACTCCTGAGGTGTTGTGCGTTCTGGATATCTCAGGGAATCGACAACAGCCCACTGGAGCGGGTCGAGTTTCTTGTCCTGTGTCGAATCTGCTAGCGCTGGGGTGGCCAGAGCCACAACAATACCCATAGATAGCCATCTGGTAAGCCAACCTTGTCTAGCCACGTGCCACCCTTCAACTGCTAACGAACTTACTTCGCGGCAGTCTCCAGCTTCTGCCGCCACGCAGCAAGTTGTTCGGCAACACAAGCCGGAGCGGTCGAGCCAAAACTCACCATCCGTTCAACTGCCCGTGGGGACCCCAAAGCCTGCCGTAGAGAGGCCTTCCAACCGTCATATTCTGCCTGACAGACATCATCGGAAAGCTCAGCGAGACTGCACTCTTTTGTGAGAGCCAGCCGAACAAGTTTGCCAACTGTTTCGTGGGCCGTGCGTTGCGGTACACCCTCAACAATGAGCGCCTCCATCAGTGTCGTAGCGTCTAGATGTCCCTTTTCAATCGACTCTCCAATCCGTTTTCGATCAAACTGAGTCCCAGCTACAAGTGGAGCTGCAACGCCAAGCATTGCTTCAAGCGTATCGATTGAATCAAAGACAGCTTCCTTATCCTCCTGTAAATCCCTGTTGTACGCAGTGGGAAGCCCCTTGAGTAACACAAGAATCTGCTGGACATTACTTATGACACGAGCAGACTTTCCTCGGACAAGTTCAAGAACATCAGGGTTAATTTTCTGAGGCATAATCGAGCTGCCTGTGCAGAATTCCTCCGGTAGTTTTAAAAAACCAAACTCATCCGTACTGTAGATAATCCATTCCTCAGCCCACTGAGAGAGATGTACTGCAGTCAGAGAGAGTACAAAGGCTAGTTCACAGACAAAGTCTCGGTCGCTGGCAGCATCGAGACTGTTTGCGGCAATTGCATGAAAACCGAGGGCCGCTTGTGTCTTTGACCTATCAATGGGCAAGCTTGTTCCAGCGAGTGCAGCTGAACCTAATGGCATAACGTTGGTTCGTTGCCGACAGTCAGTAAGACGTTGTCTGTCGCGATCGAATTTCTCGCACCATACTAAGAGTTGATGTGATGCAAGAACTGGTTGTGCACGTCGAAGGTGTGTATAAGCAGGAATAATAAGATCATGTTCTCGGTCAGCCATTTCAAGAAAAGCACGTTGTAATTCAAGAAGGCCCCCGTCTATTCGGTCAATTGCACGGCGGCAAAAAAGACGAAGGTCTGTTGCAACTTGATCATTCCGACTCCGTGCCGTATGAAGTTTTCGGCCAATGTCTCCGAGCTTTTCAGTAAGTGCTGATTCGATATGAAGATGAATATCTTCTTTGCTTGCAGTAAACTGAAATATTCCTTCAGAAATATCCTTTCGAATATCTTCAAGGCCCACGCGTATCGCATCTGCTTCACTTTGAGTGAGTAATCCACATTCAGCAAGCATTTGTGAATGAGCTATTGATCCATCAATGTCGTCGTTCGCCAAACGTCGATCAAAAGAGATGCTCTCAGAGAATGATTCCACTCGTTGGTCTGTTGGGACACGGAATACACCGCCCCAGGCTTTTTCTGCTGATTTTTCATTCATAATAACATCTGTTGTATACGTCGAGGATTTCTAATCTTGTATCGTAGGGTTGATTTTTAAGGAACAGGAAAGAATAGTCTACCAACGCTTTTAGACGGGCGTTCCCACTTTCTGTGTAGATTGTTGCTATGGATTCATCGTCATCTTTTTTAATGCCTAACGGTCGTCTTGCTGCCCGCATTCCAGGCTGGGAGTCACGCTCTCAGCAAGTCGTAATGGCTGATCTGGTGGAGGAAGCAATTGATCAGAAAAAGCATGCGATCATAGAGGCCGGGACGGGAACCGGAAAAAGCCTCGCCTACCTGATACCCGCGGTACTCGCCGCAACAGCTGATCAGGCAGATCAAGAAGAGTCCCAGCCGGAAAATTGCGCAGAGGGTGGGCAGGACACTAAGGACCCCCATAAGACAAATGGAAAGAATCAACGCCGAATCATTATCGCAACGCACACGATCGCATTACAAGAACAACTGATCCGAAAGGATATCCCAGTGGTTTCTGCTGTGATGCCACGTGAGTTTTCAGCCGTGTTGGTCAAAGGGCGTGGCAATTATATCAGTCTTCGTCGTCTTGCTCTCGCGAAAGAGCGGCAAGGAAGCCTCTTTCAATATGAAGAAGAAGTGGCAGAGTTAGAAGGGCTTCTTGAGTGGTCAGAAGAGACTCGCGATGGTTCATTGTCAGACCTGCCAACAGTTCCGCGAGGCTCAGTATGGGATGAAGTTCATAGTGACTCTGGGAATTGCATGGGTCGTGCCTGTTCTCGGTACAACGATTGTCATTATTTTGCGGCTCGAAGGCGAATGAGTAATGCTCAAGTCCTTGTTGTAAATCATGCATTATTCTTTTCAGATCTTGCATTGCGTCGAAGTGGAGCAAGTCTTTTGCCTGAGTACGACATTGTTATTTTTGACGAAGCACATATGGTCGAGTCAGTAGCAAGTGACCATCTTGGTATTGGATTATCGAGTGTCTCAGTTGAGCGACTTCTTTCACGCCTTTTTAACGAGCGAACAAATCGGGGTTTGCTTGTGCACTACAAACTAGACGACGTGAGGCCCGATGTTATTCAGGCTCGTCGCATTGCAGAAAACTTTTTTTCTGAAGTGGTTCTCGCTCTCGCACATCGTGGTGACGGGCCGTGGCGAATTTCAGAGCCAGGTCTTGTCGCCAACTCGCTGGGAGAGGCACTTCTGGCACTCGGCCGGAAGATAAGAGGAGTATCTGATCGACTTTCGAGCGATGCAGAAAGGCAAGACTTTCAGTCCCTTGCAGATCGTTTGGTATCACAAGCGGGTTCCATCCGTATGTGGCTTGAGCAGGATGATCCCGGTAGTGTCTGGTGGGTCGAATTAGCAAACAGTCGTCGTGGTGCACCACGTGTAAAACTGGCAAGTGCACCGATTGACGTAAGTGGTGTTTTGCGGAGAGAACTTTTTAGTAAAGTCGATACCGTGGTACTTACGAGTGCAACACTTTCTACAGAAACTAAAGAGCAGGCATCAGACGATACTTTTCTTACAGAGTCTGAGCAGAATGCGAACGAGACAGGTTTCCGCTATCTGTGCCAAAGGCTTGGTGTTGAATCAGCGATCAGGCGTCAGTTGGACAGTCCATTTGATTATGAATCACAGGCAGAACTTATTCTTGTGAACCGGCTACCGGATCCCAGTAGTAGGGACATCTATGATCGAGCTGTTGCGGAAATGCTTCGTTCCTTTGTGGTTGATCAGCAGGGTAGAACGATGGTACTTTTTACGAGTCATCAAGCACTTGCCAAAGCGTCGACTGAACTTGCTGGATTCTGTGTTCGCAATAAGGTCCGGCTTGTGAGTCAAGCTGATGGGCTTTCTCGTAGCCAGATGCTTGAAGACTTTCGCGGCAGCCCCCAGGCAGTTCTTCTTGGTACAGATGGTTTCTGGCAAGGCATTGATCTTCCTGGTGATTTGCTCACTCAAGTGATTATTCCACGCCTACCTTTTGCGGTGCCCGACCGTCCACTTGTTGCGGCTCGTATTGAGGCCATCAAGCAGGCGGGCGGAAATGCTTTTGCTGAATACCAATTGCCTGAGGCAGTGATTAAATTAAAACAGGGGTTTGGCCGATTGATCCGAACTCGAGAGGATCGCGGACGCGTGATTATTCTTGATCCACGAATGATCACCAAGCCATACGGAAAAA
>JABHNP010000043.1 GCA_018694455.1 Planctomycetaceae bacterium
AAGACAATTGCGTGAGTATTCAAAGGGTATGACTCGGCGTATTGGCGTTGCTCAAGCACTTATCAATGATCCAGAGCTTGTTCTTCTTGATGAGCCAACAAGCGGATTAGATCCGATTGGTACGCGTGAAATGAAAGATCTGATCATCGACCTGAAAGAGCGAGGCAAGACAGTCATTATGTGTTCACATCTTCTGGCAGATGTTGAAGACGTTTGTGATCGAATCGCTGTTTTGCATCAGGGAGAACTTAAAGAACTCGGCCGTGTGGATGAACTTCTTAAGGTAACGGATATTACCCAAATCAGATCAACAGGTCTTCCCGTAGAGGCCTATGACGAAATACGAGCTGTTATTGAGCGTCATGGTGGTACTGAGGTTGAGATCGGTAGTCCAACAACAACGCTTGAGGATCTATTCCTGGAGATTGTTCAGGATACTGAGTCGAGGCCAGGTCGGAGGGCACGCAAGGAGTAATGACTTGGAGTGGCAGGCCCTCACGATGCACGAGTATGTATGTCGGAGTCTTTTCAGAAAACAAACAACGCCACCATTTGACAATCGTAATCTATAAGCAACTTTTCACCTGATTTACAAATAAGCGATAAAATCGATGGTTCTCGAACAGGAAATACCAGCATTTCTCACTTGGGTTGGCCCCGCACTTGCGTCATACGCACTGATTGCTTTTTTAGTGGCGGTTTTCGCAGCCCTGTTGGCGTGGGTATCACTCTCTGCAGTTTCAGGTCCATTGGCAGCCGGAGATCGAGTGTATCGTGGTGTGTTGGCAGGTGTTGCAGATCTTTTTGGCATGTCGACAAGACGTGTTTGGGCTTTAGCTCGTTTGGCAATCCAAGAGTCGCTTCGCCGAAACGTGCTGATTGTTCTTGGTCTTTTCGCAGTTATTGTTTTGTTTGCGGGGTGGTTCTTAGATCCGCAAAGTGTGAACCCAGGAAAGCTTTATCTGGGCTTTATTCTCTCAGCAACAAATTTACTGGTGTGTCTTGTGGTGCTGGTGCTTTCTGTTTTTAGTCTTCCTGCTGATGTTAAGGCGAAAGCGATCCAGACAGTAACGACCAAGCCTGTTCGTACCGGTGAAATCGTGTTTGGGAGAATCCTTGGGTTTTCTATTGTTGGAACAGTACTACTTATAATCATGGGAGGCATCGGGTGGGGCTTTGTAGTACGAAGCGTCAGTCATCGCCATCAAGTATCCGGAGCAGACCTTCTCGAGAATCTACTTGAGGATGGCCGTGTGACGGGCTCGGAAGGCCGTACTAGTTTGGATCGTGGTCATCGTCATCGCGTTGAACTTGATGCCGATGGTAATGGTGCAACAGATACGACACAGGGTCATAGGCATGTTATTCGACGGATAAGTGGAGCTGCTGAAACTGCTCGTTATGAAGTTGGGCCTGTTGTAGGAATGCTTGAAGCGAGAAGACCTTTACGGGGTACGTTACGGTTCCTTGACCGTGAAGGACGCCCGAGTGATAAGGGTATAAGCGTTGGAGCAGAATGGTCCTACCGCCAATATATTGAGGGCGGATCTCTCGCAGCTGCAATTTGGACATTCGATGGAATTGCAGCATCTGAGTTTCCACAAGGATTGCCGCTTGAAATGATTGTGAGAGTGTTTCGAACATACAAAGGCGACATTGAGAAAGGTATTGCCGGAAGTGTTCGAGTACGAAATCCCTCGAGTGGCTTACAGAGCGACCCTATTTATTTCACGGCGAAAGAATTCACAATCGACTCTCTCCTGATCCCTAGAACATTGGTGGCAACTTCGGCAGACGGAGGAACGCGAAACGTTGATTTGTTTGGTGACATTGTTTCTGACGGGAGAGTCGAGGTAGTGCTGCAATGCCTTGAGCCCGCACAGTATTATGGCGTCGCTCAAGCTGATTTCTATCTCCGCAGTGGCAATGGTTCGTTTGTTCTGAACTATGCGAAAAGCTGCTTAGGAATTTGGTTTGCGATGCTGCTGGTTGCAGCAATCGGCGTTATGTTTAGCACGTTTTTAGCTGGACCGGTTGCCTTGCTGGCAGCATTGTCGGTTATTATGGTAGGTCAATTTCGTGGTTTTATCGAAGGACTTTTTGATGCTCAATTGACGGGAAATAGCTTTGAAGTGCCAGGTGGTGGGCCCATAGAATCTTTGTATAGGATTGTTACGCAAGCGAGCATAGTAGTCGAATTAGAGCAAACGTCTTTTGTGACAGCGATGAAAACTGTGGATACGTTCCTGCTCGCTCCGATGCGGCTTGCAGCATATTTATTTCCATCTCTGTCGGATCTAGGAACGAGTGATTTCGTGGCGAGTGGCTTTGACATCCCGTTGAATTTAATTGGTCAGCACGCTTTTGAAACTCTGGGTTATCTTGTGGCATTTTTTATTGCAGGGGCGTTTAGCCTTAAAGCTCGTGAGGTGGCATCATGACTTCAAGAAGTAGTGGTCTTTCTACGCAGTCGAATCACCAGGAGAAAAGTGCTTGGCTCGGATTGCGCCCCGAGACGCTCGTGACTCTTGTGCTTATTGCAGTTCTCCTGGTTCCACTCTCTGGGCTAAGTCAGCCGAGAGATTCATCCTCTCCGGGTGGTTATCTAGCAAGGTTAAGAACAGAGGCGCAATTGTCGCAGGCTGATCTCGGTGAAATTGATCCGACTAGTGAAACGATGCGTTTAGCAACGCTTGGCCTCAAGAATATTGCAGTGACACTGCTCTGGGATCGAGCAAACTTTTATAAGAAAGTGGAAGATTGGACAAATCTTTCTGCTGTTTTGGAGCAAATGACAAAGCTCCAGCCAAACTTCTATTCAGTCTGGGATTTTCAAGCCCATAATCTCTCATACAATATTTCAGTTCAATTTGATGATTACCATGACCGTTATGCCTGGGTAATGA
>JABHNP010000028.1 GCA_018694455.1 Planctomycetaceae bacterium
AACCGTGGATACCCATGGTCTTCAAGTCCGCTGAGATGGTGTAAGCGAACGTTCCAGCCGCCACCATCGTTCGTGTTATCTCTGGCAAACAGATCAAGCATTGGGCTCACAGCAATGCCGTAGATATTTCGTGTGCCGTCAGAGTATATCTCGAGCCCGCTTCCATCGGGCCGAAATCGGACCACTCCTCCACCGCGCATCTGCAGCGTTCGCCCATCAGTACCGGTTGCCTCCATAAAGCCGAAATCGCCACATGCTACATAAAGCCATCCATCCACTCCCATTTCGAGCCCATTTGTAGTGTGGTCAGCCGGTCGCTCATCGAAACCAAAGGCAATGTTTGAGATAAGCCGCTGAGACGACTCGGCAATTCCATCATGATCGGCATCGACAAATGCATCGATGTGTGGCGGATGAAGAACATAAAGCCGGTCATGGTCCCAGACTATGCCTCGTGGTGAGTCGATATCAGGAATAAACTCGGTCACCTCATCTGCTCTACCATCATTGTCGATATCGCGGAGTCGTAGAACGCGACCTCGATGGGGCTGTCTCCCAATAGAGCCATTTCCATCCGATGAAACATAAAGATCACCATTTGGAGCTGCCGCAAGATACGTCGGGTAGTTTGCCATCTGCCATGGGGCGAACAGCGTGACGGCAAATCCCTCTGGCACAGCGACCTCCGCAAGCAACTCTTTCTCCTCGGCTGGTGTTAACCTATGAACGCGAGGAACACTGTTGCCCTCTGTTTGCAAGCGTGCAACATCTACCTCGAACGCCATTTGTGTGACGTGTTCAATATTCAATGGAAGAAGGTTTCCACCGCCGTCAAAGAGTCGTATTTCCCTGAGGCTAGGCCACATGCCCCGCTGCTGACGCAGTACCTTTACGCGAAGGAACCGAACAACCTTTGCATCGCATCGTTCTCTTCGAACACCTGCCTGCGTATTCTTCGACGCGTCTGTTGAAACGGTCCAACGTTGACCATCCGGCGAAGTCTCGATGGTATATTGCATCCAATCACCCTGAATCTCCCATGCAAGCTCGACCCCTGAGATTGTTACCGCTTCTTGAAATTCCAGTTGAAACCAGTTCGGCATGTCTGGCCCGTCACCGCACCACCGGGTAACCAAATCACCATCAGTGGCATTCACTGCAGGATGTGACGGCTTTTGTTGTTCTGATTGTGCTGAGACCACGACGGCAATCGGTACGACCGAAACAGATTCGACAACAATGTTCTTGCACTCGAGATTATTTCCAACTGACTGCTGTTCAGACTCTCCTGCTTCAGTGTGTGCGAGAGGAGTAGCAAACAGACTGTTTTTCATACAAAAGAAAACAGCGAGTACAAAAAGCAGTAATGAAAAACGGTAAAAATTCATAAATTTTTATTCAACTTGACGTGAAAATTCTTTTATCACTCTCAGGCGTTGCATACCACAATGCAATCTATGTGATCGAACACAACACTCAACTCATCACACCGTGAATGACCTTCCCATGTACATCCGTCAATCGAAAATCACGTCCCTGATAGGGATAAGTCAGCCGTAGATGATCGATACCCATTAGGTGTAAAATCGTTGCATTGAGATCGTGCACATGTACTTTTTGCTCTGGGGTCACAATATTATAAGAGTAGTCATCTGTTTCACCCCACGTCAGGCCACCCTTGACACCCGCACCAGCCATGAGTGTGGTGAAGCACCGCGGATGATGGTCTCGTCCGTAATTACTTTCTGTAAGTTTGCCCTGTGAATAAATCGTGCGGCCAAACTCACCACCCCAGACAATTAACGTCTCGTCCAATAGGCCACGCTGTTCGAGATCATCCAGTAGAGCTCCAGTGGCTTGATCCGTGTCTTTTACCTGCCCCTTAATTGCCCTTGGCAGACCACCGTGGTGATCCCACCCCATATGAAAGCATTGTACAAATCGTACACCGCGTTCTGAGAGCCTTCGAGCGAGTAGACAGTTGGAGGCATAACTGCCGTGCCGATGCACATCAGGCCCGTACGACTCTAATACATGCTTCGGCTCATCAGAAAAATCGGTGATCTCCGGCACGCTCGCTTGCATACGGAAGGCCATTTCATACTGGCTCGTGCGGGCCGCAATATCAGGGTCACCGATAACAGATTCTCGCGAGGCATTAATCGCAGCAATTCGGTCAAGCGTTGCTCGCCGCAGCTCACGGCTAACACCAGGCGGGTCAGCGAGATAGAGCACCGGATCACCCGTGTTGCGAAACCGAACCCCCTGATGCTCGTTCGGCAGAAAGCCCGACCCCCACAATCGATCATAGAGGGGTTGATCATTGGGACGACCCGAACCATAGCTTGTCAGCACAATGTACGCAGGCAGGTCTGCATTATCGCTACCAAGACCATAACTCAACCAAGATCCAATACTTGGACGACCGGCCAACTGGTGACCTGTCTGAAAAAATGTAATCGCCGGATCGTGGTTAATCTGCTCAGTGTGCATAGAGCGAATCATGCACCATCGATCTGCATGGCGGGCCATGTTGGGCACGAGTTCGCTAAACCACATGCCACTCTCACCATGCTGGGCAAAAGAAAACATCGATGGCGCCACAGGAAAATTCTTTTGACCACTTGTCATTGTGGTCAGTCGCTGCCCTTTTCGGATTGAGTCGGGCAGGTCTTCACCCCGATACTTTTCCATCTGTGGCTTTGGGTCGAATAAGTCCATCTGCGAAGGTGCCCCCGACTGGAACAGATAGATGATTCGTTTCGCCTGTGGTAGAAAATGGGGAGCGACCAGTGGACTTGTACCCGTCACCTCTGTAGCACCGACCGGCTTTATCAACGATGCGAGCGCAGCAAAACCAAGCCCACCCCCTGCTCCTCCGAGGAAGACTCTGCGATTGATCTGATCCTGTATTTTTATTGAATTGTTTGCATTCACGTTCTTATTCTCGCATTATGAATTCGTCAAGGTTCAAAAGCACATTAGCAACGAGCGTGTAGGCAGCGTAATCAGGCAGAGGGATATCTGTCGGCACAGGAACAACACCAACTTGAGAAAGCTGCTCTGCTGCCTGCGTATCGGACTGAAAAAACTTAAGATCAGCAGCAAGACCATTCTCGAGTGTTTGCAACTCTTCTTTCGATGGCTTTCGCCCAAGAGCTAATTGAAAGCCAAAGCTAATCCTATCTGCTGGAACCGATCCACCCTCTGTTAGCATCCGTTGAGCAAACCCGTGCGCTGCTTCGACAAACGTGATTTCATTGAGCAAAGCGAGTGCCTGCAATGGTGTATTTGTGCGTGAACGCTTCACTGTACATGTTTCACGGTTGGGCGCATCAAATAGAAGCATCGTCGGTGGGCCAGCCGTCCGTTTCCAAATCGTATACATACTGCGACGGTACCGGTCTTCATTGGTCGCAGGCTTGTATCCACGTAAGTTTCCATATTTGCTTGTTTCATCCCAAACACCATCCGGCATCCATGGCCGCACGCTGGGGCCACCAATTTTTTCCACAAGTAAACCGGAGGCATCAAGCGCAACATCTCGAACAATTTCTGCCGGCAACCGAATACGTGAAGTGCGAGCAAAAAGAATATTCTCAGGGTCTTTCATGAGTGCCTCTGGCGATACTACAGACCCTTGCTGATATACACGACTGGTTACCAACTGTTTCACAAACCGTTTCACATCCCAGCCGCTTTCCATGAAGTCCACTGCGAGCCAGTCGAGCAGTGCTGGGTGAGTCGGATACGAAGCCTGACTACCGAGGTTTTCACTTGTTTTAACAAGGCCCACACCGAAGAAACGCTCCCAC
>JABHNP010000027.1 GCA_018694455.1 Planctomycetaceae bacterium
ACCATCTGCGTTGGAGGCAGATCTTACCATTGAAGGTGATGTGAGCCTCAATTCGCTCAACGCAACATCCGGGAATTACAATGCGTCGCTCATCGGGTCGCCGATGAAGTTCCAGCAGGTTACGTTACTCAACTCTGGCGATGTGACCCTTGGCCAAAGCAACACCACTGATCTCGTGGTTGAGGACGGTATTGTAGTTGACAAGGCATCGGCAACTTTTGTTGCTGGCACGATCGCATCCAACGGTGCGGCTATTACGCTGCATAACATCAGCCTGAATGCTAATACATTAATTGACACAACCAACGGCGGCCTCAATACAACCGGTGCAGAAATTCTGCTCAAGGAATCAATTACCTTCAATACCTATACGCTGAAAACAGACGGTGGTGCGAGGGATACTGACTTCCGTGGTGATATGACTCTTAAAAATGGCACACTTGATGTGACAAAGGGAAGTGTCAACTTTGGTGAGTCTGGCAACTTGAGCAACGCGGCGAACATCACAATCGCTGAGCAAATGACAATCAATGTGCCCGAGAGTGGTGCGCTCAATGTATTTGATGGGTCAAAAGTCGATGCGGGCACTTTCCCGATCAACATCAAAGCAAACACCATTAACTTTGAATCGAACGCCGGAAGCTTTACTTCAAAGAATGAAATTACGATTGTGCCCGCGACGGTTGGCAATAACATTTCTGTTGGTACTGCGACGGGTGACGGGCTGGATATCAGCCAGACGACGTTCAACAAGATGCAGTCGCCGAATGTCGTAATCGGTGGTGCGGGCTATACCGGAACAATTACTGTTGAAAATCTGAACAGCACCAATAGCGGTCAATTAACCCTGATCGCCAATGGCACAGGCGGTGCCATTGATATTAGCGGTGGCCTTGATTTACAGGGACAGGATTCAAGCGGCATCAGCCTTTATGTCAAGGGTTCTGGCGCAACAACTGATCTAAGCGGTTCGATCACAACAGCTGGTGCCGCATTCTTTGACGATGCAGTCCGGCTTGTTGGTGACACAAATATTGTGACTTCTGGAGGAGATGTCACGATCACCGGTGGTACCGACGGCATCTACAGTCAGTCAGGTAGCAGCCACAATCTGTCAATTAATGCTGGAGCAGGCGATGTTGTTGTTGGCAACCAGACCGGCTTTGGTAATGGCACGACAGAGTCGCTGATTGGTAAGGTCACACTTGATAGTACAAGTAGAATCACGCTTGGAGAAGGTGACCAGGAGATGCATAGCCTGGATGTTTTCAATAGTCCTTTGGAGCTTGGGGGCAGTCTCGGTACAAGCCTCATCCTTAGCGGCGGTCTGTTCGGTGGGGCAGATCTGCGGACTGGTATCACAGGGAATAAAAGTTTCTTGGAAATTGATCTCCAGTCGGGTTTTGTTGACGTTGTGAAATTGGGCAGCATTACCAATGTCAACAACTTGGCCATCACAGAAGATAGCCTTTCACCATCACCACTTCGAAAAGTTGAAATGCATGGCGACGTGACAACAATCGAAGGTCAGACCTATGAACCGACTATTGAGCTAAGAAATGAGATCCTGTTGAATGCCGCAGGCAATGTGAGCATTGACGGCACCTTGACTGCAGAAGACGGCCTAGCCACAACACGGAACGTTGGTATTACGGCTACGGGCGGAACGGTTTCCATTAATGACTTTGGTAGTGGTACCACTCTTGGTAACCATTACGACGTCGCAATTCTCGCAGCAAATGAGGTTAATTTGGGTGGCGGAGTCGGTTCATTCGGCAAATTCCAGCACGGCTTGCAATTTCTCACGATCAATACGATCACGAATTCGGTGAACTTTAATGCTACCAGCGGCCTGTCGCTGGGTGGTAATCTGTCAATTGAATCCAGTCCAAATGTAAATATTAGTTCTGGTGCGACACTCGAAACCGAGGGTGATCTCACGATCAACTCAACGGACATCAGTCTCGGTGCAAGTGTGACAACTGACAGTGGCACGTTGACGCTCAATGGCACAGCGTCGGTGACAGACTCGATTGTTCTGGATTCCGGTTCTGGTGATCTGACCGTGACAGGTGCGTTGCTTGCTACAACAAATGGCACTCACGATGTCACGATCAACTCCGGTGGTACCGCGAAGATTGGTGGTGCGGTGGGCAATGCAACTGCGGCTTCTGATCTTTTCTTTGCCAACCTGACAACTGATGCGGGGGGCACAACAGAATTCAATGGAAATATTTTTGCAGCGGAACAAGTATTCAATGACGATATTGTGCTCAATCAAGGGCTCAGTACCGATCTCACAGCAGGTGGAGTCAACGCAACCTTTAACGGAAACGTAGATGCTGAAAGCAGTGATATCGTGTTGGATTTCACTACGACTGCAATTGACGGATCAAAGTGGAGCAACCTCGCCGAACTCACGGTGAATGCTGATACCGGCGGTACGATCGGACTCAGTGGCACGATTACGTCATCTGGCAGTCAAACATATAACGGTGCTGTTCAATTGGATGGCGACACAACCCTTGATGGAGGATTTGCACTGAACCTGGCGCAAGGTGTGGTTGGTAACTCAAAGAATCTTGTGCTGGACTTCATCAATCAGCCGACATCACTGGCTGGTAACTTTACTGGGATCAATGATTTGACAAGTAAGGGTGACGTTCTAATCAGTGGGAACATCACGACATCAGGCAACCAGTCGTATGACGCGGGTGTGACTCTGGATGGTGATACAGAGCTTGACGGCAACTCGCTGTCACTGAATGGGGTGAATGGTGGTGACAACGATTTAGTTATTGGCTTCAACACAACGACCGCCATCAATAGTAATTGGACAAACATTGAGGACTTTCAGGCTGAAACTACCGTTAGCCTTACTGGAAATTTTTCGACCCTACGGCAGTGGTATCAAAACGCAGTGACGCTTTTGGGAGATACTGTTCTTAGTGCATCAGGTTCGGGCTATCGAGGTGTGGCATTTGATGGCACTATTGACGGTAGGCACGACCTTTCAATTAATGCGGATAGTACAGCGAGTATTAACTTCGCCAAAGCCATCGGTAGTACGACTCCGCTTCGAAGTCTCAATCTTGCATCTGCTGCAGCTGTAGAAGCACTTGAATTACTTGCGATAGACGGAACTGGTGGCAGTGGGCCAGGCTTGCGATTTGGCTCGACTGTCGGCAACATCAATATGACCGCAGCAGGAAGCTCAATTAGTAATGCGGCGCAGGATGGCATTTTGTTTGCCGGCAGCTCGACGGACTCAACGCTCGCAAACTTCACCGTCACCAATAGTGGTGGCAATGGCATCACCATGGCAGGTGGAGATTATACAAATACAACGATTCGTGATACCGCGGTCACGACGAGTGGTGCGGCCGCAGTCACGATGAGTGACGATGGACACGGCTTGTACGCAAATAATGCAATAGGCTTTACTGTCACTGATAGTAGCATGACATTAAACAAAGGTTCGGGTGTCTATATTGAGGGTCTCGCCTCTGACGACGTGACGGTTTCTAATTCAACGTTTGGAATTGACGGAGAAGGCCGAGCTGCTGGTAATAAGGGCTACGGTGTTGGGTTTGCGGGCGGCAGTAATCATGTTGCTGACAACAACACCATTGGCGGAAATGATCTGACAGGATTGTTGGCAGTGTCACCTGTAACGGGTGAAACAGTGTCGAATATTACATTCAGCAATAATTGGATCGGCTTAACGCGTAGCGAAGATCCTGTACCAAACGGTCAAGCAGGAATCTGGGTTTTGGGAGACGTCACAAACTCAGAAGGCTACACGCAAGGTTTTGTTGATGACGTGAAAATACAAGGCAACCGAGTTGAAAATGCTATTTTCAATGGCATTGAAATTGATAATGCAACGAATGTAATTGTCGGCGGCCTTGAAGCCAGAAAGCATAATCAAATTAACTTCAGTCAGCAGTATGGCCTCTCGATGACCGGTGATCTCGCTGGAACAAATGTTCGTGGCAATGAACTCAACGGCAACATTGACACTGGACTTTATCTTAACGACGTCAAAGGTGCGACGGTTGGTGGCTTGTTGGGAGCATTGGAAATTTATGGCTCGAACTTTGGCGTGACGGCCATAGGCGATCTAGCTGGCACGCAGATGGTTGCCAATAATATACATTCCAATAACAATGCAGGCGCCTTCTTGATGGGAGCCAAAAACTTCGATCTTTTCAGGAATACTATTGAGGACAATGGTCCATATGGCGTTCTGGCATTCGAAGAATCAACGGGTACAACTATTTCAGGAAACACAATTAAGGAGAGTGAAGCAGGAGTTTGGCTTTCCGGTGCTTCTGGTCTGACTATTGGGTACGACGAGAGTGGTACGCCCGCAGAGCTTCGCCTGCCAAATAAGATCACTGATAACTATAGTGTCGGCATTATCGTCCAAGGGAGCACAGCTGCAGACAACAGAATCCTTTCGAATGAGATTTATCTCAATACGTATTACGGCATTCAATTTGTTGGCGGAGCTGCACCATCCGTCCGACCTCCAAGGTTGTTTGCTGCATCTCTTGACGGTGATACCACGACAGTCTTGGGTAGACTCAATGGTGACCCTGGCGACAAATACCTAATTCAATATTTCCAGACTAAACCAGAAGACATGCAGCCTGGCAGAGCTCCTGAGGGTCAAACATTCATTCATTCTCAAACGGTTGAGATTCCCTCAGAAGGATTTATTGCTTTAAGTACTGAGATTGTTAAGAGTGGAGAACATGCAATCTCCGCAGGAGATTGGATAACGACTACTGCGACAGCAATGAAGGATAACGTACCGGATCAAACGTCAGTCTTTTCTTCGGGCGTTCGTGTCAAAGAAGTGCCAGATGTGTAACAGCGTGTGGTTTGCTTTATCACCGTAACAATTTGGCTGAAGAGGGCTGAGTGGTGGTGGACGATGCACGTCACGACGCAGAGTGCTTTCATCTTTTTGCTCTATGTGGTCGCACGTTTAAGCCGACGGATACGTTAAGAATCTTAAGATGATTTTGCAAAAGAGAATGGTGTTCGACGGAGTACGAGATCTCCGTGAGGAAGGTCATCCCAATCACATTTGCGAAGAGGCTGCAGCCAAAGTGCGATATGTGAAAAGAAGCCTTCGTTCCGCAGAGTAGTGAGCATCATCTGGTCAGCTGCGGGATCGATGCTCTCACTCTTCCCGTTTCGTTCAATAATGAGGGTGATGTGAGGATTGTTTTGAATAGTCTTTATCGCACCTGCAATAACCTGCGGTTCGTACCCTTCGACATCGATTTTGAGAACATCAACCGAGACGTTTTCCAGTACAGAATCTAATGTGACAGAATTGATTTCAGAAATGCTTAGATCCTCAGGCTTCGTAGAAGTGTGTTGAAGCGTCGCTTCCGGAATAGTAATTCCAGATTGCATTGGATGAGCATCATGTTGGCAGAAAGACATTTTTTCGTGTGTGTCTGAAACAATCACGTTGTAAGGGAGAACACGCCCCACGAGACCATTCACATCGATATTTGCCTTGAGAAAGTCGTATGAACGAGGGGATGCCTCAAAAGCGTGGCATTGACCTGTCTGCTGTACGATCGCACTCGCATACAGAGCGTGCAGTCCAACATTTGCACCGACGTCGACATACGTGCCGCCAGGCTTGAGGCAATGCAACAACATCTCACGGACATGCTCTTCCCAGACACCACGCTCTGTCATATGGCAACAGAGATGAAGATCGTTTGGATCTAAAAGAAGCCGTTGTCCGTCTAAAGAGTGCATAAAGAAGCGATCACCAATCATGACAGGCCAACGCTTCAAGAGAGGTATCACTTCTCGGTGTAGCAATGGATCAACAGAACCACGGAGTCGCTTGAGGAGTTTTCGGAACATAGGTTAGTCAATCATTTGTAAGTTCAGAAATTTTGGCTGTTTTGGCAGAGCCAGCGGTCATGCTCAATTCACCATCATTTTGATGTGTCTCGCTTTAACGTATGCGGAAATAATACTCAAAAAAACAGATAGGAACGAGTGCAGAAACAGTTGTCGTTTGGTTGACAATGACTAGTTATTTAGCTCAATACTAGTTATTCAGCTCAATGCTAGGTGTGATTGTGTTTGTCTTGGTGTGTGCTCGTGATCCATTTCACGATTATGTTTGTGTATGCCGTGGCATGGAAGTTTTCCTTGGTTTTGTTGTGTCAAACCATGAGGAGTGGCACGCTTCTAATTCTCCTGAAGATTCTTGGTCTGGTCGATCTCTTTTCTGAGGGGCTCATGCGCGCTCGAAGACTCGATCTGGCACATGAAACAGGGAGCCGAGCGAGCAAATGCATAGTTTGGGTGGTTTGGTCGCCTGGGATTGCCATTCCATTCGAGTGGTCTTCAACGCTATTACTACATCACATTGAATCGTCCCACGAAGTGTATTGATCTGGGGTTTTTGTGAGTGTGAACGCCATGATTTCGGTTGGTACTCCTTCCATTTCAGCACAATCTTTTGAGCAGTGTGTGCCGAAACGGCAGCAAGTGCCGCCAGCTTCCAGAAGTTGTAAACAAGCAAGCCATACGTGTTTACGTGTTGCCCTCCTGACACCCTGGAATCAGCAGTGTGGGAATGCTGAATTTGCAAAGCGACTGACTTCTGGCTTTACGGGATTTTCTACTATTGAGCCTATTGAGCTTGAGAATCTAATCGAGCACGACACGCTTGACTCGCGTCGGAAGCAGGAGCGATACATCACAAAGCTCATCAAACGGGTGCATGCGAGCGATGCTGACTTGGTACACATACAACATGAGTTTTGCTTTTTTGGCAAGACTCGCCGGCATGCCGATCGCCGTTTGCTGAGGCTGATGCGAAATATTCGCAAGCCGATCATCCTGAGTCTACACACATGGAAAAATAGCATGTGCAAGAGGGGCATGAAGCTGTCGCTCAAAAGTATTCTGTCTAGTGTGTACTACAAAATTCAGAACAGGCGGATGCGTCGGTGTCTGCTTGCTGCAGATGCGATTGTTGTTCATAGTAAAGATACCTATGCCAAGATAATAAAGACGTATCCAAGGCTTCGGAAGCGTATCTATCTGCTTCCTATCCCCGTTGAGCCAGTTGCGTCGGATGGTGTGACAGCTCCGTACCAAAAACGTCCTGGAGAGAAGTGGATGGTGCTTCCAGGTTTTGTAAGTCGGTACAAAGGGCATCGTTATATCATTGATGCCATGCCTGGGCTGCCAGCAGAGTTTCGTCTTGTGGTTGCTGGAGGTGTCCATCCGAAAGATAGGATGGGGCACGAATACTGGAGTGAACTACTTGCGAGAATTGATGAAGTCGGCTGTCAGGATCGGGTGGTCTTCACTGGTTTTCTCGATGATTCTGCAGAGCAGGCTGCTGTTCTCAAGCAGGCGGATGTGTTTGTTCTTCCGTATGATGAGGTTGGGCAATCGGGTTCAGCGGTATTAGCCGATGTGTTGTCATGCGGCAGGCCGATTGTAACGTCTCTTGCACGTTCGATGTTTGTCTATCGTCATGGCAATGACACGGTCTATTCAAGTAGTGCGGTTGATGTTGAAGATGTTGAAAAGCTTCAGCATGCAATTATTGATGCTGCTGATCCCGCGAGTTCGCCAAGGCGTCAGCTGCATCAGAGAAATGTTCAGAAGAAATTTTGTCTTCACCAAATGGCGACGCAATACAAGCTGATGTATGAGTCAGTTTTGGCAGGCAATTCAAGGAGATCACGGTCATGAATGTTGTCCTCACCGGCGGTTCGGGTTTCCTTGGGAAGCATGTTCAGAAGGCATGCATTGCATCGGGAGTTATTCCGCGCGTCCTTGGGAGAAAAGATGGTGATATGCGTGACCCGCTGGTTGCTAGACGAGTTCTCGCGGACGCAGAGGTCGTTGTGCATCTTGCTGCAGATGTTGGTGGCGTTGCATATTTAGCAGGGCGGCAGGCAGAAGGTTTTCATGCAAATCATAGAGTTGGGGTCAATGTTATCGAGGCTGCTTGCTTCCATCGGTGTCGTCGATTGATACTCATCGGATCACCATGTTCGTATGGTCCGAATAGTCGCTTGCCCCTTGTTGAAAAAAGCCTGCAAGAGGATTTCCCCACCGGGGAAACGGGTTGTTACGGGCTTGCGAAACTGGTTGTGAGTGAAACAGCCAAATTGTTCGGAAATGCAATGGGCGTTGAAACGGTGACGCTGATCCCTGGGAATGTCTATGGGCCAGGTGACCATTTTGAATGTGATCGATCACATGTTGTTGCGGCAGTCTTACGACGAGCTGTCGTGAGCCAGTTGCTTGGTCGAAAAACATTTTCGGTCTGGGGGAATGGTTCTGCAACACGAGACTTTGTGTACGTCGATGATGTTGCTGACATCATCGTTCAGGCGGTGACATCAACCCATCGTTTTTCTGGCGATGTGCTCAATGTTGGTTCAGGGTATGAAACAAGTGTAAGGCAGCTTGCAGGGCTTGTCGCAGAAACGGTTGGTGGTGGCGTCGAGCCCGAGTTTATTGAAGAAGAGCTTGTTGGATACACGCATCGGGTCTTATCGAATGAACTCGCTCGAAGCGTGCTTGGTTATCAACCGAAGGTAACCCTGAAGGAGGGGCTTTCTGAAACTTTTGCATGGATCAAGCAGAGAGGCCTTGATCGAGTATGGCTTGAGGATGAGTCGCAGGAAGAAAAGCAAACATTACGACTGTTCGGTAGAGATGCATCAAGAAAAGCTGCCTGATCAGACGGCGATGAGGGCAGGTAATCGAACTTTTTTTGAAGACGTGAAACATGACACAAGTCACTAGTAGTTTTGAAGCAGAAGAGACCGCTTGCTCGGAGCAATCTGATCCTTTGGTCCGTTCTTCTGTAATTCTGGAAGGTTGTGAGACCGAACGGCGTGGTCTTGAGATCGGCCCGTATTTTCAGCCAGTAACAGACAAGTCAAGTCATGATGTTGTATATGTTGACTGCTGTGACGAAGGCGAACTTCAGCGTAAGTTTCATGAAAACCCAGAGGCTGTTGGTAAGCAGCTGCCGGCAATTGATGCTATCTGGGCCCCCGGGCGACCGCTTGCAGACTGTGTTGGCTACGAACCTTTTTATTACGCTGTGGCATCACGTGTTTTTGAGCATGTGCCAAACCCGGTTGGGTGG
>JABHNP010000045.1 GCA_018694455.1 Planctomycetaceae bacterium
ATCGATCAGATGGCCCGAGAAGGCATGCGGTTTACGAACGCGCTCGCAGGCTCACCTGTCTGTGCTCCTCTGCGCTGTAATCTCATGACAGGCAAGCATTCCGGGCATGCATCGGTACGAGCGAACGATGGTGGAACTCCCTTGCGAGAGGGTGAGGAAACAATTGCTTCAATGCTGAAGCAAAAAGGGTATGCCACGGGAGGGTTTGGTAAATGGGGTTGCGGGGGGCGTGATTCTACCGGCGTCCCGGAGAAGCACGGCTTCGATGTTTTCTTTGGATACTACGATCAGGTGCACGCACACTCTTTCTATACGCCGTACCTCATTCGTAATAGTGAAGAGGTTGTTCTGGAGGGGAATGTGGGTGGCCGAACCGGAAAAACCTATTCAGAGTATCCAATTCATGCAGCCGCCCTTCAGTTCATACGAGAAAATAAAGAAAGGCCCTTCTTGTGCTACATGCCGATTACACCACCTCATGGCATGTACGACATTCCAGCCGATGACCCTGCCTGGGAACTGTATAAGAATGAAGCATGGATGCGTGACCCAACGATTTCTCAAGACACAAAAAATTATGCTGCGATGGTCTCGATGGTTGATCGTGAGGTTGGGAATGTCCTTGATCTTTTGCATGAGCTCGGACTTGAAGACAACACGATTGTGTTTTTTACGGGAGACAACGGTGGGCAGGATCGATTCAAAAGCAAGGAACACCCGCGTGGTTTTTTTGGACCGAACGTCAACCCAGAGAATGGGGTTGAGTTTCGCGGTGGGAAAGGCAATCTCTATGAAGGTGGCTTGAAGATTCCGTTTCTTGTTCGATGGCCTGGAGTAGTTGCGGCGAATACGGTTCGTGATCTTGTTTTTTATCAGCCCGACATTATGGCAACGATTGCTGACTTAACAAATACAAAAGCTCCTGAAGATACCGACGGCATTTCGATTGCTCCGACGCTTCTCGGGGCAGATGGCTCGCAGAAGTTGCATGAAATGATGTATTGGGAGTACGGGAATCAGACGGCGGTTCGATATGGAAAATGGAAAGCAATTCAGCCCGGAAAGCCAAAAGGAAGTAAGCAGAATCAGCCTTGGGAACTCTATGACCTGTCCAGAGATGTGAGTGAGTCTATATCTGTCGCAGATAGTCATTCAGATGTTCTTGAGAAAATGAAAGCCTTTGCAGATGCCTCGCACGATCCGGTTGAAGCCGGAACGTACTATGACAAAAGTAGAGAGCGTCACGAACAAGACCGAAAGGCAAAGTGGGGGACGCTGCGTGAAGATCAAAGTCCCCTGAAAAACGCACAACGAATCCCAGAACAGGATATCGTGCCATTCGAAGAGATGAAGTTGATCCGCTGGAGCAGTGAAAACAGGGCGAACGACCGACTTGCGAAATACGCAATAGATGGAAAGCCGAGTAAAGTATGGCACTCACAGTTTTCACAAGAAAAGAAAAAGCATCCACATGAACTGGTGATTGATTTGGGTCAAACCCGAATGATCAATGGTTTCTATTATTTAGCGAGGCAAGATAAGGGGTGGAACGGTGCTTTTGAAGAAACAGAATTCTATGTGTCGGATAACGCTGATCACTTTCCAGAAGAGCCGTACTTGCGCTGTCTCTTTAAAAAGGAAAAGCAGGCTCAGCGTGTGGAGGGTGATGCAATAGCGGCTCGCTATGTACTGGTACGCAATATATCCGAAGTTTCAGGTAATGATTTTGGATCAGCAGCAGATATTGCAGTGATCCTGGCGAAGTAGGTTGGTGGAATTTTCTGTTGTAATAGGGTCAGTACACGACGTCTATATGAGATACCCGGCATATTGTGGGAAGTGATGTTGCAGGCAAAACTCGTCATCTGTGTTCTTTCAGCGTTCATTGGTACCGGTGCGTTTACGGTATCAAAAGCAGTTGCATCCGGTGACAGGGCTTCACAGGTCGATTTTTTCGAGACCAAAATCAGACCTGTGCTGATTGAGCATTGCTACGAATGCCATTCAGCTAAGGCGGGAAAAGCAAAAGGTGGCTTGCGGCTTGATTCCAAACAGGGATGGCTGGTGGGCGGAGACTCCGGCCCAGCAATCATTCCCGGTAAGCCGGATGAAAGTCATGTTCTTCTTGCAATAAATTACAGCGGCGACATGTCAGAAATGCCGCCAAAGTCTCGGCTCTCGTCCGAAGTCATTCATGACTTTACTCAGTGGATTCAAGACGGAGCTGTTGATCCAAGGCAAGTCGAGGGGGCAGCACTCGAGAAGAAGGCTATAGATGTTGAGGCCGGAAAAAAGTATTGGGCGTTTCAGCCACGTCGAACATTCGCAGAAGAGGATTCGATTGACAGGCTTGCTCGTCCAAAGTCTCCCCCAGCTACTGCCGATAAGCTTGTAAGAAGGCTATTCCTTGATGTCGTAGGGCTGCCACCAACTCTCGAGGAGCAGAGTGAGTTTCAGGCGGTGTATAGCAACGAGTCTCCTGAAAGAGCAGTTGAGGTATTTCTAAATGATCTCTTTGGTCGAAAAGAGTTTGGAGAAAAGTGGGCTCGCCACTGGCTCGATGTTGCTCGCTACGCGGATTCGAATGGGAGTGACTTCAACCTAACGTATCCCGAGGCGTGGCGGTATCGAAACTATGTGATCAAAGCGTTGAATGATGACCTTCCGTATGACCAGTTTCTTCTCGAGCAAATTGCAGGTGATCTTCTTCCCTATGACACTCTGGAACAGAGGAATCAGCAACTTGTTGCAACTACTTTTTTGATGGTCGGGCCGAAAATGCTAACTGAACGAGACAAAGAAAAAATGCGTCTCGATATTGCTGATGAACAGCTCGACACAATCGGTCGAGCAACAATGGGACTCACGCTCGGATGTGCCCGCTGTCACGACCATAAGTTTGATCCAATTCCAACCACAGACTATTACGCAATGGCGGGTATCTTCCACGGCACCCTGACGACAGATGGCATTCTCATGAATAATGTCAATGTTTCGGGCTGGAAAGAGACAGACTTACTGATCAATGATGACGAGACACAACGGTTGCAGGCATTTCGTTCAAAAATAAAAAGTATCGAGGAAAAAATTCAGCAGAAACAGCAGCGAAGGGAGTTAGTTTTAGGTTCCGCAGTCGGCGTACTTGTTGACGATAGTGATGCTACGCGAAAAGGGACGTGGCGGAAGTCGACCCATCGTCCTAAGTATGTTGGTGATCACTATCTTGTGGCAGATAATCAGAAGTCTCCATTTTCAATCGAGTGGAAAGCCACTTTGCCCAATCCTGGAAAGTATGAACTTCGGGTCAGTTTTCGAGGCGGTAAAGGTCTTGCGACGAATGTTCGCTACACAGTGCACCACGCCGAGGGTGAGGATCAAGTTGTTGTTGACCAGACAGTCCTTCCTTCCATCGATCAACTATGGCAGCCGATCGGTCAGTTTGAATTTGATACGAAAGCTGTCGTGAGTCTTGCGGACACAGCGACAGATAAGCCAATTCTTGCTGACGCTATTCGACTCGTGCATGTAGAAGATCTTGAGAAAGACAGGCCGACGGACACGTCATCGTTGGACGAAGAGATCAAGCAATTGGAAAAGACGCTCGCAGGTATCAAGAAAGAAACTCCTGAAATACCGAGGGCTATGGCTGCTCAAGACAATGAATCGGAACGCATAGGTGACTTGCATGTGCGTATTCGTGGAGAAACAAAAAATCTGGGAGAAAGGGTTTCACGAGGATTTCTCCAAGTGGTGAACTGGAATGGTGCGGCACAGTTCTCTATCCCAACTCATGAGTCAGGACGAGTGCAGCTGGCTGAGTGGATCACTGCTAAGGAGAATCCACTGACTGCTCGGGTTATGGTGAATCGGATCTGGCAGCACCTGTTTGGCCGAGGCATTGTGGAAACGAGTGACAACTTTGGTGTGCGGGGAGCGCTTCCGTCGAACCCCGAGCTTCTTGATTTTCTTGCCGAAGAGTTTGTAGAAGGCAATTGGTCAGTCAAAAGTGTGATCCGAAAGATTATTACGTCGAAAACATATCAGCAGGCTGTCGCTGACGTTTTGGACGGGGCTGACGAAAAATCACAATTTCAAAAACAGTACCGGCGTCCTGCTCCGGCTGAGACAATTCGTGATTCTCTACTGGCAGTCTCAGGAAAGCTTGATGGGGAGTCTCGCGATTCCGTTGTGAGTGAACTTGGTATGCATGCCATTGAGTCAAATGGAAAGCGGCATGTGTCGTTGGGGCAAACTGGTAAGCTTCGACAGCGGAGTGTGTATCTACCTGTTGTGAGAGGTGCTGTTCCACCATCGTTGGCTGTTTTTGACTTCCCGAACCCCGATCTTGTCACAGGGAAGAGGGCAATAACAACGGTGCCGGCGCAGGCCTTATTCATGATGAATTCACCATTTGTTTATGAAATGTCATATGCTTTGAGTTTGCTCTTGCTGCAAAACAATGTGACAATTGAGAAAAGTATTCAGCAGCTCTATCGACGTGTTCTTATTCGCCAGGCAGGTCGCGATGAGGTGAGCAAGGGGAAAAAATATGTTGCTGAGTTGATGGAAGAGGGGCAGGCACTTGAGCAATCGTTTGCTTCGTTTGTCCAAGTTGTATTCTGCTCAGCAGAATTCCGGTTTATTGAATAGTGACATCAGGAACACGGTATGAGTCAGTGTCATCAATTCACAACGTCCCACAACCGTCGCCATTGGTTGCAGTCAACAGCCTGTGGTTTTGGGGCCCTTGCATTTCAGGCTTTTGCGCAACGTATTGCACGTGCTGCGGAATCCAGCTTTGATCACAAGCCTCGAGCCAAACGCGTTATATTTCTTTTTATGCATGGTGGTGTTTCTCAGGTGGATTCGTTTGATCCGAAGCCTGCACTTACTGAGTACAACGGAAAAAAGTTGCCCTTCAAAGGAATTGAAAACCTGGATGTGTCTCTGAAAGACAAAGCGGGGTACGGCAATCTACTAGACACACCCTGGAAGTTTCAGCAGTACGGAGAGAGTGGTGCATGGGTAAGTGAACTTTGGCCACACCTCGCAAAGCATGCCGATGATCTCTGCTTCATCAAATCTATGCACACAAAAGGGACGTCGCATGGTCAAGCTGTTTCGATGATCCATACGGGTAACGATAATCTCTTGCGGCCGTCAGTTGGTGCGTGGGTGAGTTACGGCCTTGGTGCGGAGAATGAAAATCTTCCAGCGTTCATTAGTATTACGCCGCCAGCAGGACATGGTGGAACCCGCAATTATGGTTCAGCCTTTCTTCCTGCTCATCATCAGGCCACAGCACTTGGTCACTCAGCGAGTAAAGCAGAAGATGCAACGATCGACTATCTCCAGCCGGATGGTGCCCATTCTGTACATCAGCATCGCCAACTCGAGATGCTTCACGAAATGAATAAAAGGCATTTTGAAAAGAGCCAAGATCCACAGCTCGATGGTGTGATTCGTAGTTACGAACTAGCTGCGCGTATGCAAGGTGTTGCACCGGAATTAATTGATCTCAGCAATGAATCTGAAAGAACACGAAAGTTGTACGGTATGGACCGGAAAGAAACATTGGATTTCGGTCACCGTTGCCTCTTGGCCCGTCGTTTCTGTGAAGCTGGAGTTCGATATATTCAAGTGAGCACGCCATATGTCTGGGATCAGCATAATAATCTTGTAAAGGGTCACACGAGGAATGCATTGAGTGTTGATAAGCCAATAGCAGGACTTCTTGAAGATTTGAAACAACGAGGTATGTTCGACGATACACTTGTTGTCTGGGGAACTGAATTTGGTCGTACGCCGGTTGTACAAGGTAAAAACGGGCGTGATCACAATCCTGCCGGATTCACTGTCTGGCTCAGTGGTGCCGGGGTAGAGGCTGGTTTCAGTCATGGTTCAACCGATGAATTTGGTTATTTTGCGCAAGACAACAAAGTGCATATGCACGACCTTCATGCAACAATCCTGCATATCCTGGGAATTAATCATGAAAAGCTGACGTATCGTTACGCCGGCCGTGATTTTCGTTTGACCGATGTCTATGGCGAGGTCGTCAGTGATATTCTTGCGTGATCCCCATTCAAAATTTTTAAACGGCAGATGGCCGAATGAAACATCCTACGATTCTCTCGCTTGGTGAAGTGCTGTGGGATTTGTTTCCGGATGGTGAACGCTTTGGTGGTGCACCAGCCAACTTTGCATGCCATGCTGCGGTTCAGGGCGCTGACGTAACAATGCTCAGCGCAGTCGGAGACGATCAATACGGACGTGATGCTATCCGCTTTCTCAGTGCGTATGGCATTGATGTAAGTCTTATGCAGGTAATTTCTGAAACGCCGACTGGTACGGTAGGTGTTGAAGTTGATGCTGATGGCAAACCAACGTTTGTGATTCATCAGGGTTCGGCATGGGATAACCTCACTTGGAACGATGCGATAGCTTCGCGAATAGCTACAGTTGATGCGGTCTATTTCGGGACGTTGGGGCAGCGTGATCTTGTCTCACGAGCCACAATCCGTCGAGTTGTCGAGACGGCTTCCCTCGCAGGAATTCCCCGTATTCTGGACGTCAATCTCAGGACGCCATTCTTTGATGCTGAGATGATTTGTAACTCGGTTCAGCTCGCCAGTATTTTAAAACTTAGTGACGACGAACTGGTTGAGGTTTGCTCTGCCTGTAACATTAGCAAGACCGACCAGCCCGAAGGAGATCTCAGAGGCCTGCTCGAGTTTGGGAATCTTGACATGGTTATTTTGACTTGTGGAAAAGCCGGAGCCGTGCTGGTCACGCCTGATGATACTGTCACCCAGAATGGGATCTCTACGAATGTCATCGACACAGTTGGTGCCGGGGATGCATTCACCGCAGCCTTCCTCGTTGGCCAACTGCGAGGCGATCCTCACGATCAAAACCTGCGAAATTCATGTGAGGTCGCCGCGGCGACGTGTGCTCATTCCGGAGCACTTCCAGAAACAAGCGTGGATTGCTCGAGCAACAACGGCATGCCTGACTGCGGAGGCCTTACGTGAGAGTGATACGACCGATTTGTTTTCATCTGTTTGCTTGTACGTCCACCGCCATTCTTAGCGTGGTCACCGCACAAGTTTCTGATTATGCAAATGTCTCTGCCGCTACCGCAGACATGCCTAACATTCTGTTCTGTATTTCTGATGATCAGAGTTATGCCCATACTGGTGCGAATGGTGACCCGGTCGTCCAGACCCCAGCATTTGATCGTGTCGCACGTGAAGGCCTTCGGTTTACACATGCATTTTGTGATGCACCAACCTGTGGGCCATCTCGATCAGCAATTCTCACCGGCCAGCATATCTGGCGATTAGAAGAAGCCGGAAATATCCACAGCACGCTGCCAGCAAAGTTCACAACCTATACGAAACTGTTGGCAGAAGCGGGATACGCAGTTGGCTTCACGGGTAAAGGATGGAGTCCCGGCCGACTGGAACCCGGTGGTCGCACGATGAATCCTGCTGGCGTTTCGTTTCAGAAACGGAAAGCCAAACCACCATTCAAGTCGATGTCAAACACGGATTACGCTGGAAATTTTCAGGATTTCTTGGAGCAGGTGTCGGATGATCAGCCGTTTTGTTTCTGGCTGGGGACCTCCGAACCACATCGGGCCTATGAATTGGGAGCCGGAAAGAGAACAGGCAAAGATCCAGACAAGGTCGTTGTGCCACCCATATTTCCGGACAACGACATCGTTCGAAATGACATTCTTGATTATCTGGTTGAGATCGAAACCTTTGACCAACACGTCGCTCGTGCCATTGCGATGCTCGAATCCATAGGTCAACTGGATAACACCATCGTCGTCATTACAAGTGATCATGGCATGCCCTTTCCCCGAGCAAAGGCGAGTCTCTACGACGCGGGGTCGAGAGTGCCTCTTGCCATTCGCTGGCCTCGTGGAATTTGTAACCCAAGTCGCGATGTGAACGCCTTTGTAAACCTCAGCGATCTCGCGCCAACTTTTTTAGAAGTTGCTGGCCTCACGCCACAAGACATGATGACCGCACAAAGCTTGATGAAAATCTTCTTTTCTGGTGACGATCCTGTAGGGCGTCCTGCGGCATTCATCGCAATGGAACGACATGATGGATGTCGCAAAGGAGGTAAAGGATATCCCTGCCGCGCGATCAGGACGAAGGACTATCTCTACATTCACAACTTCGAACCCACACGCTGGCCCTCGGGGTCTCCCGATGCAAGTGTTTGTGCGCGATCAATACCGTACGGTGAGATCGATACATCACCCACCAAGACATTTATGATGGAACATCGAAATGAACACGGAGTCAAGCATCTTGCTGAACTGGCATTTGGAATGCGACCGGCTGAGGAACTCTATGAACTGAAGAGCGACCCGCACCAAATGCTGAATGTAGCTGGAGCCACAGAGATGAGTGACATGCAGGCAACGCTTCGCGAGCAACTTTTTAGCCATCTGAAAAACACCCGAGATCCTCGCATCGTCGGTGGCACCGTGGATTGGGACTACTATCCCTACTATGGAAAGATCAGCACGAAGGGATGGAGCGTCGATGAGAAGCCTCGTTCGTCGAGCAGCCAAGGTCAATGAAGATCGAAAGGAGCGTACCGAAATCCTAGCTACCACGAAAGATGCCATGAGCAATCCGATGTATCTTCTTGCCAGTTTGCTCTTGATGCTCACGATGAACTTCGGCCCGTCTCTTGCGGCTCCCTTCGTATCCAAAGGGCTCTTCACCTATCCTGCTATTCCCGGGATTGTGCCATCCGGCTGCTTTTCGGCCCGCGTCCGAGTCCACGACGACCAAGCCTGGCGACCACTCTTTACCATGGAAACGGTTGGTCCGGCCAAGACTAAGTCCGGTATCCACTCGCGTGGGATCTATGAGAGCGTTACTGGACTCTCTTCATCATGGTGTACCTTCGAGATGGATGTGCCAGTGACAGTGGAGATCACCAAGCTCAGTTCCGGCGACATTGAGACATGTGTGATCCGTCCTATCTCTCGCCAGCTGACACCGGTGATCAGCGATGACAAGCGTTCCGTTAGCTTTCAGATAGAGCCACGCTTTGCCGAGCAGACGACAGCCAAGAGCAAGCAGGTATCAGTGAACGTAGCCGTTGAGATCAACGGTCAGACGG
>JABHNP010000026.1 GCA_018694455.1 Planctomycetaceae bacterium
CGAATGACTTAGAGCGTGAGTTGTTTTTACTGAGTGTAGGACATCTCAGTGAAAATTGCCGTTTGGCCTAGACGCCTAGTAGTCTGTTTCTCTTCATGCGACGCTCTGCTCGGAGGCGTGCCCGCCTCTTTGTCTCACTTGGTTTTTCAAAAAACTCTCGTCGTCGCATCTCTTTTTTGATGCCACTTCGTTCAACGAGTTTTCGGAAGCGTCGAACTGCTTCCTGAATACTTTCGCGATCACGAACCGTCAATTTAACCATGAAACCCTTTATCTATGTTTTATTAGAGAACGATATGTCCAATTTATAACGATTTAATGCGAACGAAATGGCGACTCAACCGCATTGTTGTATTTGGGAGAATACCCTATTTCGCTATGGCTCGTCCATGCCGGTAGACAAAAACAGCATTGTTTTCGCATTCACGCGCCCAATCTTTGATAATCTCTGTTCGCTTTGACTACAAAGCCAGCAGCCCTTGGTTGTGGTAGATTGATTTTAATTCTAGGTGAATCTCATGCTGGCGTGGAACGATACTGAGACAACTCGACAGCTGATCGGAGCAGTTCTCGGCCTGGTTCTGTTTCTAGTGACTGCACCAAGGGGGCGTAGGTGGCTGGCGAGAAGCCCTGCTATTTTTCTGCTGCTCTCTCCACTGCCTGTCGTATTACCAGTCTTATTTCCATCGGCACCATCTTCTGTTGGGTTCGCTCGCCAGGCAATTTGTTTCTTTTTGTTGGTCTCGTTATTGCAGTCATTACTCCTTGTGTTATTTGTTTCTCTGTGCGAACGCATAAGAAATCCCATTCCAAAAATTTTTCTTGATGTTCTTGGGATCGCATTGGTCGGCGTCGCTCTGGTCGTAGTGCTTTGGGAGGCTGGGGCTGCTGCAGGTGAACTCTTTGCCGGGTCAGCTGTGTTGACAGCTGTTCTCGGCTTCGCGTTACGAGATACGCTGGGTAACGTTGTTGCTGGTCTCGCTATACACGCAGAACATCCGTTTGAAGTGGATGACTGGATTCAGTACGACACCCATTCTGCTCATGTCGGCAAAATTATTGAAATAAATTGGCGGGCTACAAAAGTCATAACACTTGATCTCGCTTATGTGATTATTCCGAACAGCCAGCTAGCGCAGGCATCGATACGGAACTTCACGAAGCCAGATCCATGGTCTCGTCGTAGCCTTTTTATAGTTGCACCCTATGAGGTGCCGCCGCAAAAAGTTCAGTCAATTATGTTGGATGCGGTTCGTGGTAGTTTTGGAGTTCTTGATGATCCAGCTCCATCAGTTGTCACAAATGACTATACCGATCGAGGTATCGAGTATTGGGTTCGTATTTTTACAACCGAGTTCGGTCAACGGGATCGAGTTGATGGTATGGCTCGTGATCGTATTTTTTATGCACTTGCGAGGAATGGTATTCGTATTCCTGTCTCAACACACCAGGTCAGGATGACCCAGCTTCCCATGCATGTTGAGGAGCCTCAGGAGGCTATCGTGGCAGAAAGAGCGAGACGACTTCGGTCCGCAGGAGTTCTTGGGATGCTTGCTATCGAGCAACTTGTAAAACTTGCAGGTGAGCATGATGAGCGAATTTATGCTTCTGGTGAGCAAATTATTCGCCAAGGGGATTCTGGTGAGAGTATGTTTTTTATTATTGATGGAGAAGTAGTGGTGAGTCTGAATGTGCCAGGGAAAGACCAGATACAGCTTCGTAGGCTTGAGTCTGGGGACTATTTTGGAGAGATGTCACTCATGACTGGGGAGCCACGGTTGGCTACGGTAACAGCAACAGCGGAGACCCGAGTGTTTGAGGTGACAAGGAGTTCGTTTCGAGAGATACTGGAGCAACAGCCTGGCCTCATTAAGCAAATCGGGGACAACATTCATAGACGCCTCATCGAAAAAGAGGAAGCCGTTGACAGTGCAAGAAGCCAGCACCTTGGTGAAACATCATCGGATATACTGACAAGGATAAAAGAGTTTTTTCGTCTATAGTTGTGGTTTCAGGATGCGGGTAGGTCAACGCGATGAATTTGCTTATGCGGCATTGCGTTGGCAAATGGATATGACTCACTAAGTAGAAGGCTTTTACATGCGAGTTGAATTATTGCCGTCAAGCCAGCCACCCTCAGACCGGCAGTTTTTGGTTACGTATTTGATAAATGACCAAGTTGCTATCGATGCGGGGTCAATTGGTCTCCTTTCAGATCTAAACAGGCAGCGACATATTGAGCACGTGTTCGTTACTCATCAGCATATTGATCACATAGCGACGTTGCCCATACTTCTGGAAAATGTCTACGAACCTGGTCCAAAAAGTATAGAAGTTCTCGCTGGAGCTGGTGTTCTCGAGTTTCTCCAGAAGGACTTGTTTAATGGTCGCATCTGGCCTGATTTTCTGGCACTTTCGACGCCAGATGATCCATTTCTTTTGACAACACCGTTGGAGGCAGGGACGCCAGTAACACGGTGTGGATTGGTGATAACTCCTATTGCGGTATCACATGCTGTTCCAACACTAGGTCTTGTTGTTGAAGACGGCGAGTCGGTCGTTGCATTTCCGTCAGATACAGGGCCGACAAAAGAGTTTTGGGCGTACCTGAACGGATTAGACCGACTCGATGCGGTATTTTTAGAAATAAGTTTTCCGAACTGCCTGGAAGATTTGGCAGAAAAATCGGGCCACCATTGTACAAAAACATTTGTAAATGAATTACAGAAATTGAAGCACGATGTTCGCTGGATTGTGGTACATCGGAAACCACGCTATGCAAAGCAAATTGCTGACGAGTTGGCTGCGTGTGGTATTAAAGATGTTGAATTAGTCCAACTTGGAAAAGTCTATGGCTTTTCCGGAACGGGAGCCTAAGGCAGAACGTAGTATTGTCACCGTTCAAATTTGAGGCTGAATTTTCTTGGGGCAAAGCGTGACTTCTGTGCATTGGGCACATTGTTTCAAATGCCTTCTTGTGCCCTACCCTTTCACGTGATTTTAAGAGGTTGGTTTCTTGCGGGCGTGCTTGCGTCGCTCGTGTTCACCCAGGAGAAGTTTTCTGAGTCGAATGGCTTCCGGAGTCACTTCGACTAGTTCATCCTCTTCAATATATTCAAGTGATTCCTCGAGTGACATTTTTCGAGGTGGCTTCAGGAGAATGTTGCGGTCGCTACCAGATGCCCGCATATTGGTCAGCTTTTTCTCTTTTGTCGGATTTACCGTCATGTCATCACTACGAGCGTTTTCACCAATAATCATGCCTTCATAGACATCGTCTCCAGGACTAACAAATAACTCAGAACGTTGTTGGAGGCTGTCAAGGCTAAAAGCAATTGCCTTTCCTTGTACCATGGAGATAAGCACGCCATTTGCTCGCCCAGTGACTTCGCCTTCAAGCGGCTGCCAGGACTCAAAGCGGTGATGCATAACTGCCGTTCCCTGCGTCGCATTTAGTACACGAGTTCGGAGCCCAATGAGGCCTCTGGCTGGTATGGAAAATACAGCATGTGTAAAGTCGCCACGTGAGCCCATGTGAGAAAGTTGACCACGTCGAGCGCCAACGAGTTCCATGACCGGCCCTAGCTTTTCCTGAGGAACCTCGACAACCAGCGTCTCAAATGGTTCGAAGGTCCCAGATTCTTCTTTTCGTAAGATCACCCTTGGCTTGCCAATAGATAACTCAAATCCTTCTCTTCGCATTGTTTCTATCAATACAGATAGGTGAAGAAGGCCACGCCCGGAGACCGAGAATTGTTCCGTGTTAGGAATTTGTTCAGCTCGTAAAGCGACATTCCGCTCCAGTTCTTTGAGTAGTCGCTCGCGAAGATGTCGGGTGGTTAAAAATGTTCCAGAGCGTCCAGCAAGCGGCGATGTATTGATGCCAAACACCATGTTCAAGGTGGGCTCATCAACAGCTAACCTTGCCAGTGGCTGTGGATCAGAAGTACAGCAAAGCGTATCGCCAATCTCAATGGGTTCGATTCCACTCACTGCTGCTATATCACCAGCAGTTGCTTCTTCGGCATCAACTCGCCCAAGTTTGTCAAATACCTGAAGGCCTGTTGTTTTTGCTGGACAAAGACTTCCGTCTGATGTTGAACGTAGGATACTTCCACCTTTAACCAACTTCCCCGATTCGATTCGTCCAACAGCAATCCTGCCGACATAGTCAGACCAGTCGAGCGTTGTCACAAGCATCCGTAGAGGTCCTTCGTCATCAACAACGGGCCCTGGGATTTTTTCAACAATCAGGTCCAATAAGGGCTGCATAGAGCCGGTACGACACGTTTCGTCATCGGAGGCATAGCCATCTCGACTTGATGCAAAAAGGTAAGGAAAGTCGGCTAGGTCATCATCGGCACCAAGTTCGAGAAAAAGTTCCAGGATTTCGTCAAGTACTTCGTGCGGACGTGCATCTGGACGATCAATCTTATTGATAATCACAACAGGACGAAGACGAGCTTCAAGGGCTTTTCCAAGAACAAAGCGGGTTTGCGGCATAGGGCCCTCTGCGGCGTCGACAAGCACAACAGCCCCATCGGCCATCCGAAGAACTCGTTCGACTTCACCCCCAAAATCGGCATGCCCAGGGGTGTCAATGATATTAATTTTCATGCCCTGCCACTGAATCGCAATATTCTTAGCAAGAATCGTAATGCCACGTTCTCGTTCGAGGTCACCAGAATCGAGGATGCGTTCTTTTTCAAGTTGACTTGTTCTGAATTGACCACTCTGACGCAGGAGGCAATCAACAAGAGTTGTCTTTCCGTGATCAACGTGTGCGATAATTGCCACATTACGAATATCATCTCGTCG
>JABHNP010000024.1 GCA_018694455.1 Planctomycetaceae bacterium
AATTGACAGCAAAAAAACGTCCACCCTCAGTGCCAAAAAAAACATCTGAACCCATAATTGAAGGAGTTGTCCCAGTTGGGCCACCGAGGGGGATTTCAGCGCCCGTTTCTCCGTTCACAACATTGAGGATATGAAGCGTACTGTCGCAGCCAGCAAGGAATACCCGTTTGCTATCCTTGGAGTCATCAACAGTGGGTGAACAACGAATCTGATCTGCGATCTCATGCTTCCAGAGAATTTCTCCGTCAGTCACTCGAAGGCAAATGAGGGTCGCGTCTTGTGAGCCAATTAATACGGTAGGAATCTCAGACACATTGAGAATCGTTGGTCCTCCAGAGATTTCTCCCTCCATTGAAAGAGTCCAAACAACTTTTCCGCTGTTTGAATTCATGCATCGGATAACACCGAGATCATCGCCGACAACAACAAATGGATACTTGGGTTTGGTCGAGACTGCAGCAGCTGACGGAAACCCTGAATTAGTTGAATCAAACCGCCAGAGTGTTTTGCCATCATGAAGTGACAATGCCATGAAGTGACCATCGAGGTCACCAAGATAGATCGTGTTTGCATTTATAACAGGTGTTGCAGTGAAGGCACCGCCTTCAAATCGTCGATGCCATTGCTCTTCGAGTGGAAGTTGAAGAACGACTGAGGATCTGCCTGAGCCGGTGGGTGTACCCCGAAACATAGGCCATGCTTCGGGGCCTGCAGCATCTTGGGCACTGGAAAGTGACGCCGACGTAAGAACGAACAGTAGTATTCGGGAAAGTGTGTTCATGGTGTAGGGTCTTTGTCTTGGGAGGACGTCTTTTTCAGGCTGATGCACGTTGGTAGAGGTCAACAAAATCTGCTGGCAAACAGGGTCGAGGGTTGAAACTGCTCGTCCATTGGGCTGATGCCTCCTTCGCAAGCTGTTTGATCTCACTCATCGCTGGTTGGGTTCCGATAACGTCACCAAGCGATCGGGAAAGACCCGCCTGGCCAAGCATGTCATGCATCCAGTTGGCGAGGGCAGTGTCGGGCGTTTTGGTGTTCAGGCCGGCGATGGCCGCAAGCTCTGCGTACTGCTCCAGAGCGACTGGCCCATTAAATCGTATGATGTGCGGGAGCATCAGCCCCACGGCTTGTCCATGTGTGACCTTGTATTTCGCCGTAAGCGGATTTGCTGCCCCGTGAGCCGCCCCGAGCATTGCGTTTTCAATTGCGAGTCCGGCCAATGCTGCTCCAAGTTGAACGGCTGCTCTGGCATGAATATCTGTTGGTGCAACGAACACTTTGGGTAAATTCTGGGTCAGTAACTTCCACGCCTCTCGAGAAAAAACCTGTGATACTTTCGTAGCTTCAGTGCTTACGTGACTTTCAAGTGCATGTGAAAGTGCATCAATGCCTGTGAGTGCCGTAACACGAGTCGGTTGGGTGACTGTTAAGCATGGGTCCAAAATAGCAACCCGGAAGGCCGCATTGGGGTCGCCGCAAGCGAACTTCTCGCCAGTTTGAGCATCACTGATGAGAGCAAATGATTGCGTTTCACTGCCGGTACCAGCAGTAGTTGGGCAGCCAATTGACGGAAGAAGCGCTCGGCCCGTAGTGCCCCGGCCCCGATAGTCTTTCATTTGTCCGCCGCAACAGAGAAGAAAGTTAATGCCTTTTGCACAGTCCATGGAGCTCCCACCACCGAGGCCGATAATAATATCTGGACGAAACGACTTTGCGAATACTGTGCCGGCATCAACTTGTGCCGTTGTGGGGTTTTCAGTGAATTGACTGAAAATAGCTGTCTCGATGCCTGCACTTTCGAGAGATGCGATGCCTGCACGCGTATGGCCTGCTGCGAGAACGCCTTCGTCACTTACGACAAGGGCACGTTCGCTGCCCAACTCTTGGGCGGTAACACCCAGTTGTGATATGCTCCCTTCACCAATAAGAAGACGCGTGTTCGCATGGAATGAAAGCAGTGACGGCTGCACAGCCGGTTCTTCCGACTCTTGTGTCATGTATCTATGTGCCTGATTGAGCCGGAACGGCGGTTGCGGTAGAGACAGCCGCGGATGTTTCAGTCATTTGGAGGGCTCTCGAACGATAGAGAAAGTCAATGATATTCCCCTCATGAGGCTGCAACCAATCCAGCTTGATGGTAGGTAGAGCCCCGATGTTTAAACGGTCAATATGAGACGCATCGATTAATTGATATTGAAAATTCGGATCGTTGGAGATGGCTGTTGCAACGAGGGTGGGGCCAATTCGATCTAACATTTTCTCTTGGGGACATTTTACGACACTACAAAACGGAAACATATATTCGGCACGCGCAATCTCAGGGTCTGGTGAGTCGCATTCGACAATTGTTGGTCGGAGCCATCCACACCGGTCGCCTTCGACGAATCGTGAGCCGTACGGTGCAGTTGCATGACGTACTCCTGGTTTGTCGAGGAGGCCATCTATTTGCTCCCAGATGGCTTTGGCAGCACCGGGAACTGTGAAAGCGGCAAGTGTCGCTTCCGGATCATCGGGTGAACGCACCTCCTCCGATCCTAATTTCTCGGCGAGCGCATCAGCTATTTCATGTGTGTGACGACTCGCGTAAATTGCAGAGCAATTGATGCAACCACGACCACTGTTTGCAGCGATACTGTCTGCCATTACGTCAATGTAGTCAGGCCAATTCTCGATCTCATCATCACCGATTAATATCTTACTGAACCCGGGACCATGAACTTGAACACCAGGGTCTCCAGCATACAAGTCCGTTGTGCTTTTGTCTCCAAAGATCAAAGCTCTTCCACAAAGCCTAAGAATGTCCCCAGCCCCTTCAT
>JABHNP010000023.1 GCA_018694455.1 Planctomycetaceae bacterium
CGAGTCACGGAAGCCGAAGTCTTTGGGATTGGGAGTCCCCTCCAGCCGATCGGCAAAGCCATAAGACCAGATGGGGTGCGCGGACTTAGGTTCCGTTTCACGAAATTTCGCCATCCTCGCCTGGTTCTCGTGAGTCGCTGCCGCCTTGTCGACGCCCTTCTGCCAGCGGGTGAATCGAGCGTAGGCATCTTCGATCTGCACGATTTCTTTTTCGTTCGCGGGATTGATCGACTTTTCTGGCTCAACGCGGACGATTTTGGATTCTGTCGCCGCGGCCTCAGTGATCGGTCCTTCCAATTCCATCCAGTCGACCCAGATGGCGGGCGGAGTGCCGTATCCGTTCTTTTGCTTATGGCGGTCAAAATCTTCTCTGACAAGTTTTTCTGACTTGGGCTGGCGTTCCTGGATGCCGACTACCCGCGGAGTGCTTTCCCCAAATTCGATATTGACCTCAATGATCTCCGGGTTCTCAATGGTGCCGGATATCGGTTGCGTGCTGAGCAGTTTGGTGAAGCCGGGTGACGTTCCGTTGAGATTTTTGGGATGACCGATCTCGACGAAATGGCGGGAGGGATCAGAGCCTTCGACCGCACCGAGGCGAATCCTGAGCTTGTAGTTGCCCGAGGGAACGTCTTTTGGATCGGGGTGAATGTCAAAGCGTTGAATCCCCCTCGAAAGTTGCAGGTAGGCACCCCGATCGTTGTGAGGAAGCTCGGCGTAGTGCTTCATGTAACTGTGATATCGCCGGTAGGGGCTATATAAAGCGGCAACGGCATTGATTGGGTCGCTTCCGCCATAGTCGCGAGGATCGGGTGCTCCTTTCAGGAGACCAGCCTTTTTATACTTGAGGACAGGATCGGAATCATAATTGGGGTTCTGCTCGCGAAGGGCGGCCACAATCTCCTGGTTCTCTAACGCTTCAGACGCTTTGTCGACCCCTTTTTTCCAAGGGAGCCATTTCTCCTTGTAGGTGTCTTCCAGTCTCGTGATGATTTCCAAGTTTTTTCCATTGACGGTGTTTTCTGGCTCAACGCGAGTAATTGCTGGCTCTACCACCGCCGATCCTGCAATAGGGCCCTCGAGTTCAATCCAATCAACCCAGATGGCAGGCGGGGTGCCGTAGCCATTCTTCTGCTTGTCTATGGAGAATTCATTTCTGAGAAATCTTTTATTATCTTCGGGTTGGCGTTCCCGAATCCCCAGTTCGCGTGGCGTATTTGAACCGATCACAACTGTCGTTTCGATGATTTCCGGATTATCTTCGGTGCCCGTAACCTGGTAGCTAGCGAGTGGCTTGCCTGAGAAACCAGCCGGCTGCCCGTCGATGCGATGGGGGTGTCCAACCTCGATGAAATGACGAGAGGAATCAGAACCCTTCACGGTTCCGGATCGGATTCTTAATTTGTACGTTCCGGGGGGAACGTCTTTGGGATCAGGGGTCAGGTCGATTCGCTGGATGCCCCACGTGGTTTTCAAATAGGTGCCCTGATCGCTGTTGGGAAGCTCGAGGTAGTGCTTCATGTAGGCGTAGGAGCGATCATAAACACGGAAAGAGAAGGAGGCGTCATTGCCGTCAACAAAACCGAACTTCGTTGCATCGGGAGCTCTCTTGAGAAGTCCAGTATTCTGATAGAGTCGTAGGTTGTTCCTGAGGTCATCGATTTTGAATTTCTCACGGATCTGCGCGAGCGCTTCCTCATTTTCGGAAAGAAAGGCAACCTTGTCGACTTCGGCTTTCCAGAGCAGGTAGCGTTTCTGCGTCTTCTCCTGCTTTGCCATAATCTTGCGACTCTTCGCATTGACAGTATCTTCGGGCTCCAACCGGAAGGTCTTCACTACTTGGCCTGTTGCCGCCCGACGCTCGAAGGCTTCGTCTATCGCACTACGACCGAGCTTGAGATACTGTTCGATCTGATCGCTCGAGATGAACTGAGAGGCGCCTACGGTATCAAATGATCCCGCACCGCCATCAGCAGGAAGAGACGACACATCAACCTGCAAACCCAGAAGCTGCTCGATCGTGTTCTGGTACTCTCGACGATTGAGTCGTCGCATGGTGATCCGGCCACCAGAGTCAGCCAAACTCCGTCGGGCCGAGACCATCGTCTGTGCGAGTTCATCAAGAAAATCTGCCTTCTCGTTTCCGTCCGGTTGCTCGGAATCCTCCGGTGGCATTTCACCCGAGTTCAATACGTTCAGCACTTTTTGCCAGCGTTCCGCCTGCTCAATAGTGGCAATCGTGAACGAAAGTGTTTCTAGATCAACACCACCCTCCTGCGTCTCGGTGTCATGGCATTCGAAGCAGTGCGTCGTGAAGAACGTCTGGTGCTTTTCCGGAAAACGCACTTCAGTCGTTGCAGCTTGCACCAAAGAACAGAGCCACAAGGCTGAAAAGCAGATTATAAATACAATACGGTTCATAATTTGTTCTGAAGTGAAAATACCTATGCTTCTTGTAACTGTGCTCAGAAATTCTTACGAATCCAAAACGCCACAACACACTAGCACTGACGCAGCAATTACGATTGAAGCTCTTTCACAACGCCGGTGCTATCTCCATGTTGGTCCGCGTTGATCCCCATTCCTTGCAGCATCGTCAGCCACACATTGCATAACGGTGTGTCTTCCTCAACAACAAGATGCTGGCCAAGTTTCAAGTTGGCACCACCGCCGGTGATCACTGTTGGGCAGTTGGTGAGGTAGTGGATGGAACTAATATTGGACCCGAAAGCCACAGCAGTGTGGTCGAAGAGGCTTGATCCGTCAGCCTCTTTGGTTGCTTTGAGTTTATCAATCAGCCTCGCGAGGAGTTCGCTGTGCGTTTTATCTCGTAACTTGGACGCTTCCATACGCTCGCCAGGTGAGTAATGGCTCACATTGTGTGAACTGGGTTTGACATCAAGACTCTGCAGAAGGCTCTGACCAGGCATACGGTAGGTCAGCGATCGAGTCGTGTCAGTCTGCAGCGCCGCAACAATGAGATCCTGCATAATTTCAATCTCAGCTCTCCCCTTCAGACCGGATTCCGGCTCACCAAGAGGGGCGTTTACTTTCGGGACATCAAGCCAGGCTTCGTCTTTACTTAAACGTGTCTCGATATCACGGATACCTTGAAAATATTCATCGAGCTTTTCTGAGTCTTCACGAGAGAGGCCATACTGCACTCGCTTGGCTTCACTGACTACAGCATCAAGAACACTACGCTTCTCGGTAATAGCTGCTTGACGCTGCTCAAGAGGCATGTCGTCAGCTGAAAACAGCTTGTGAAAAACCTGAACGGGATCATTATCACCAGCCTTGGGCTTCCCACGAGCATCCCACGCCAACGACAGTCCGGGACCGTGCCCTTCGAGGGCGGAGCTATTTAATTGAACTGACGAGAATCGAGTGTCTTGCCCAAGATGCTGCGCGACAACCTGATCGGCGGATATACTGTTGGCCATATTCTGGCCTGGAACTGAATACCGGTTGGCTCCAGTGAGCCAGAAGGTGCTGCCCCAGTGCGCTTCGTTCGCAAACTGATTTGAGCAACCCTGCACAACAGTGATGTCAGACTTGTGACGAGCAAGTGGGGAAAGACCTTCAGATAATTCGTAGTTGGCTCCCGTTTGATTGATGTCGGGATACCATGTTTCTTTGGTAACGCCGAAGCCAATGCTCATAAACACGCAACGCTTGGAGGGACCACTCAGGCCTGTTGCGGCAGCCTTGGCAAAACGGCGGAACCCAAGTGATTCCAAGGCTGGAAGTGCAACGAGTGAACCCGCTCCGCGTAATACCTGACGTCGACTCAAATGCATAGAAGACTCTCTATCCTAAATATTGATCCATCTGACTAAATATAGGACGCTCAAAGTATGAATGTCCATGAACAGCACCCTCTTAGATGATGCAAAAAACTTTGAAAAGAATATTCCCCTCATTTCTCGTACAAATTCTCACGGAACATAACCCACGGCGGGCAGAAAAATCCTGAAAGAAACTTGAATTATTTCACATAGTGGACTGGCAGAGTCGGTTGCCGGATCGCAGTAAACTGAACATCATCGACGAAGTACCCACCCAATTCGATGGGAGCTGCACGGTACTTCGTGCTTGCAGAAACAACGATGAGTGCAACAGTTGCTTCGGATTCCAGAAGACAGGATGCACTAATCATTGTCGGCTCATCTCCGGGCATGATCCTGATCTCCTTTTTGCTGAATCCGACACCTTCCTCTCTGATCACCTGAGGCCATCCTTCACCAATTGCCTCCGGTTTCGTATTGAAAAGGTAGATACGGCAACTACCTGCAAGTTTTGGTAATTCATCATCAGTAGGAGCTACCTCTCGGTGGAAACGAGCTGTGAGTTTGAGCGTGACCTGTGAACCGGGGTCTGCTGTATTCCACTGCTGCCGAAGAAACGACAGATCCACCAACTGAAAAACAGAACAGTTCGAGGCAGGGTCATCGGAATCACCGTTCACGTTTCCTGTCTTCAGAAAACGCAACATCCGGCTTCCGTCACTTCCTTCAATAACCTCCGCAGGATTTCCACCCCACATGCCAAAGTAAGATGGAAAGCCACCTTCAACCGGACCTGACATCGTCTCAAAATCACCATTCACAATATGAAGTGTTCGTATCTGGGATTGCGGAGAGTTCACGGCCCAGACCACTCCTGCACCAAGCAGACCAACAATCACACCCACCACCATTGCAGCCGCGATTTGCTGGAACGCCATTCGACGCATTGCAGGCCTTGTTGTCGGCCTACTTGTCGCATCTTCTCTTTCCGCGTCAAGAATGGATACGATCGACTCATCGCGTAGGTAACTGACCAAAGCCTGCTCATCAACCAACATCCTCGACATGATCGTTCGAGCTTCCGGATCCTTCCGCAGCAACTCGTTCAGCTCAGTTCGCGCGGCGTTATTGCTGTCATCCCGGACTTGTTGAAGCAAGTTGAGAAGGTGTTCTTCTATCATGGATTGGTCCTTATCTCGCGTTCAATGCATGCACTGAGTTGTTGCCGAATCCGCAGCAATGACATCTTCACCGCGCTGAGGCTTCGTCCCGATGCTTTGGCTATTTCTCGCAAACTCTGGCTCACGGTGTAGTGGTCATGGAGCAAACCCCTCTGCCTTTGATCGAGTTTTTTCATACACTTCGCGAGCGCCTCGCGCCGGGTATCAAATGCGGTTGCAGCCTCCTCAACTTCATCCGCCATTGCCTTGATCACATCTTCATCAAAAACCAGGCGATCACGTTTCTGGTCCCGGTAATGCGACAGAATGGTAAATCGTGCCACAGTGAATGCCCACGGCAAAAATTCGGTATCCGGATTCCAGTCCGCTGCCTTTTGCCACAACTTTACGCACGTTGCCTGCAGCACCTCGCGGGCATCCTCACGATTGGCCAGGTTTGCATGACAGAACGCCTCGAGAGCAGCCTGATGACGTGTCAAAGCCTCAATGAAGCGGGTGTCGTCTTGTGATGGCGTCATGGATACTCTGCTTTTATGCAACGCAAATAGTGAAGCCGGGGTCTTGTTGTCATTCAGCCTACTTGGAGCGACACTCTCTCTGTGCCGTATTGTTTATTCCGCGAGAACTCCTGGTGGTCACAATTTTTATAAGATTTTGAGAAACAGGCTTATTTCTCAGCTGCTCTTGGAATAAACCTACAGAATACGAAAAAGGTGTCAGCCGCTTTCAACGAGCGTCAAGAAAAATTTGAGATCGCATTCAGTACAAAAAATACAGCAAATAACTAGGCCGAAACCGCGAACCTAACGACTTCTTGCAAGTTCTTCTGACTCCACCTGCGCGATGCCAAAAGAGGTTGCAGGAGGCATTTCAGACGCGGCGACTTGTTCACGAATCGCAGTTTCAATCAATGCAAACAAATTTTTCATCGATGATGTCCCTGCAAGCTTCTGACTTGGTCGAAGCCAAACGGTTAATCGCTGGCTGAAGAGGCTAGCCAGAATCCCAAGTTCAGTTCCCTTCCGTGGTGGAGGTGCAGCAGAAAATCCAACAATCTTACAGTCACCTAAGTCCACGGTATCTTGACTCATACCGAGAGGCTGCGCGAACCGCCTTCTTGGATCACCTAGATAACTAAATACAAATGTCCCAGGCCTCATTGACCGAACGAACCATTTCCTGAATGGATTTGGGACCTTTTGAAGAACCGCGATTGCATCATGAAAACACCCCGCCAGACCATACTTCCCGACTGCTCGTGAATCACTAATCATTTTTGGTAGAAGATCTTCCCAACACTTGCATTCAACGATTCTCCTTCGATAGAAGGCATAACCGATACTATTACAGGCTGGCATCCGACGATCGAGTCGCGGCCTCATACTTACAGGCTGCACCACACCAACCCATGATTTTTCTGATTGACCAGGAGCCTGGCAAAATGTGCCAATAACACCCGTAAGTAACGACATCAGGAATTCATTCAGACTCGCGCCTCGCATATCCGCACTGTGGCGTAACGCGACTGTTTCCTCGCGTGTAAGCTGAATGGAAAGTAGCTGAGCGGACCGTACGACATTATCATCTATACCGTCACACGGAATTGCTGTCGCCCGATCAAGAAAAAACCACTTCGCTTCATCCGCAAGAAATCGAATAGCGTCAAACCAACTCACACCTTCGACCACGGGACGAGCAAGTTGATTTCTTGAGTTCAGGAGCTCTACAGCGCCGAGTTGTTTTCGCTTTGCAATTTTTCTCTTGCCGAAGTCACCGAAAAAATCATTGGCATATGCCATGAAAACATCGCCACAGAATTCTGTGGCACCAATCCCATCACACACTGCGTGATGAAACGTCATCTGAATCTCAGTAGAACCCGCCGGTTTATCAACTAATCGAACCACAAGAGGAACCACCCAAGCCTCTTTAGTTTCGACTTCTCGTCCATGCTGACCAAACTGTTCAGCCTGCTGAACGACAACACGCCTGTCACCTGACACCCACTTTTTCCCCTTGAGTCGACTGGTCAGTAACGGATGTTGTGCAAGCATAGTGTCCAGTGCTTTTTGCAAGCGTTGCCTATCAACCCTGCCCTCGCACGACCACACCAAAGTAAAATTCATGCGTGAGTTAGCGCAGTCATCATCAACCATGTACTGTTCAAAAGGCGTGAGTGACCACATGACTTCGTACCCTGCAATATTTACTGAACTGGTTTCTGATCTTCTGAAAAATGTGCACCACGGGGAGATGGTTCACTGAGCCGTAACTCAGTGACCTTTAGGACTTCACGTAGGTCCCGCCCGACCCAAGGTAGTAACGAGAGCCAGCGAAGGCGCCCCCATCGTGATCGATGACGATCAATAAATGCCCATTCACCAACAAACTCCCAGCCCTTTTTCCACGCCAGAAGTTCTCGCCCACTTCGTACTCCCCACCGGAGCTTTGCACGCGTTTTGTTTACAGCACCAACCTGTGACTCACGCCCCACGTAACGCGGTGATATTGATTGAAAAAGAACATGGGCATTTTCAAACCTCCGCGAAAGCTGTAGGAAAAGATCTCGCACCTGAGCCTCTTCACAATAACAAAACAGCCCTTCAGCTATGACCATGACTGGCGCGTTCTGCGGAATGTCAACCGAATCTAACCATTCGAAGTCAAAAGCAGAACAAGCCAGGTGCGTCACTCGACCGGTTGCCGGCAAAACCAGATCACGAATCGAAATGACGTCTGAGAAATCAAGATCGAACCAACGAATCAAACCGTTATCAACTCGCTGGAAACGCGCGTCGAGACCCGCCCCCAAGTTGAGGATGGTCGCGCGAGGATTATCTTGAATGAAGTGTTTCACACGTTCATCAAAAATTTCAGAACGTATTACGCAGTCGAGATAGACATACTTTGCTTCATCAAAACACGAAAAATCGTAGTCAATGCCATCAATAATCCGAACAGCATCCTCGTCCCGAATGATTGCATCTTCTCGATGCGTTTCGCACGCACGATAATAGAGTGGGATTAGGAGTGTCTCTTGCACATCTCCCAAATCTGGCTGTATAGGGTTCACCGCAGTAGCATCAACCATGTTTCACCCTCTACGCTCGTCTCGCATAGACCATTGGCTCAGCCGGTGACGCCGGACTTGCCTCAGTCACAATTTCAAAACCGTGCCCTCGAAGAAGAGACTCCACTTTTTCTAGTTGCTCCTTGCCTCGATGTACTTCAACCGTTACCTGCTGAATACGAGGCCAGTGTTCTTCGGCAATACCTGCGAGGATCCCATCCTCGATGCCCTCAGCATCTACCTTCAACAGGTCGACCTGACCAAGCCCCTGCTCTTCAATTACATCTGAGACACTCAAGAGTGGACAGGAAACAGAAACACGTTCTGCATAAGCATTCATAACTCGGCGGGCAATTCTTTTCTGCAAAAACCGTGGGAGCAGACGAAATGCTGTCGCAACCACCCAATTCGAAGAAGTTGCTAGAGCATTCACCGTAAACTCCTCATTCCGTTCAAGTTGCTCAACGGAATCGTCTGGCTGGAACGTTGAACTGACAGTGAACTTCGGCATGAAGTAAAGAGTTGCTTCACCACGCTTCTCAGCAATTCCTGCATTGAACAACTTGACTTCATCAAGTTCAAAACGCTTCACATTTTTCTCGAGGATACTGAATGTTTCGGGCGCCGGCTCAAAGCAATAGATCTTCGCCCTCGACCCTTCCTGCTTCGCAAATAAAGCAAAAAGACCAATGTTAGCGCCAATATCGATTACCGTATCGCCGTCACTGATTTCTATACCATGCCTCGCATAGACTTTGTCATCAAAGATCTCCTTGTAGATGATGTCTGTTTCACCAGGATTCATGCAATCGACGACGACACCGTCTGCGAGCCTATGTTCCGTAGCTGCAACCATTTTTTTACCCATTCTTTTAATGTCTTTTTATAGTGCGGCTCGCCCAACGGCACCGCCTCTTACAATCGCCATAGAATGGAGCACGTAACCCAGCACTCCAGCACCAAAGCCGATACCTAAAACTGCTGCCCAAAAACCCACTGATTCGTCTGGTGCGTATTGATCGACACCAAACGTAATGCCAAGAGCAATAAGGAAAGCGGGCAACCCTACCGCGAACCCATTCATCCATGCCTGACCTGCCCATCTTGTTCCTTCCACAAAAGCAGGCTCAACCAGACCAGAACGTCTTTCTTTAACTGCATTAAACCAGCCAAAAAAAGTTGTCAGCGTGCAGAGAAGAAAACTCATTGGAAGGACTACAGATGCGACAGAGTGTGACCCTGTCAAAGGAACCAGATCCATACCTTTAAACACCCAGAACGGTATCGTTGCGTTCACAACGAGATTAATAAAAAAATCACGTGGGCCGGCTACCCGCCAAGCAAATTCCTTGACAGTCATTGGGCTCTTCTTTGAATGATCATGACCTACCGATTCCATAACAAATCTTTCTTTCAGTTCAATACTTAGACATGCACAGCCGCACCACCATCAACAGTAAGAACCTCACCCTGCACCATGTCTGCCATTGGGCTGGCTAAAAAAGCAACAGCGTTCGCGACATCATCAGCAGTGAGATCCCGACCACCCGTCATTGTTTTTGCCTGTCTCTCAGCAAACATTCGTTCTGCATCAGGAAAACGCTTTGTGGAATCTGTCTCAACGAGTCCACTCTTTACAACATTTACATTGACTCCTCGATCACCGATCTCCAAGGCAAGGTGCCTCGCTATGCTTTCCACAGCTGCTTTACTTGTGCCGACAAGGCCATAGCTAGGAAGTGCAATCTGCGAACCATGGCTGGATAGTGCTATGACTTTCGCCCGACCCTCTGATCGCTCAAGAAGTGGCATTGCCGCTTTGACGAGGTGCACAATCGCCATGACATTAAGATTCATCGTTGCTTCAAAATGACGTGAACTTGACTCCAAAAGCGGCCTGAACCCGCCGCTTGCCGCATTGCTCACTATGACATCGAGCCGACCAACTTTTTCACCAATGAAGTCCACCATCGACTGAATATCTTCTTCTTCTGACACGTCGGCTTTCACAATCCAAGCTCTCCTGCCACGCGCACAGATTTCTAGAGCGGTATCTTCTGCAGCTGATCGTGATGTGACATAGTTTGTCACCACATCAGCGCCCGCCTCAGCAAGCCGTATTGCACAGGCACGACCAATGCCTCGTGAACTTCCAGTAACAAGGGCCACACGCCCCTCAAGATTTAACATGTTCCGCTCCATTTCATGGCTGAGTCACGGCCAGTCGCGTATGTCACTGGGACCACCCCAGTTTGCTCAGCCGCGTGCCGCTGAAAGTGAAAAATTCGTTCTTCTCGTGCTGAAATCAATCCACCTTTAGGATGTGACACAGATTGCAAGCCAGCCTGTACACCCTCAAGAACTTGATTATCTTCTTCGAGCGCCTTCATAAAAAAACGTCGGCCCCAATTCTTAAGTAGCTCAGAGGTTGCCCAAGCCACTGGATTCTTTTTCTCACCACGAAGGAAAAAGAACTGCCAGTAATTCATTGATTGAACAGGTGTGATCGGAAGTATTGTCTGAATCCAATTAAACAATCCCATTCGAGCAATGACGCAATTTGGATAGATGATGATGTGCCGATATTCGGGATGTGGATTCACCTTCAAAAGGCGGCTTATCGTGGCAACACCTCCCCGAAGATGACTATGCTCCGATTCGTTGCGTTCAGTGTATCCAGACCAGCTGTCATGCAGATCGTGGAAACAAACATCAGCAGATGGAAACGTACGGAATGTATTTTTATGGACTTCTTCGAGGTGGTAACTCTCGAGGATATTTTCGACAAGACCCTTCCAATTCGCTTTTACTATCTGTGGAGCAACAAGAAATCGCTGCCATTGACCACCGAACAGATCCCTAATGTAGTCGTAATGCGTTCCTAGGAATTCACGTAGCGATTGGCCGGCATTACTTAGTGAGACAAAAACAAGCTTGCCTACAACTTGCACGCGTCCGGAAAAATACAGGCGGTCACTTCTACTCTGTGAAGGTGTTGCTGCCATTCGGATACTTCGACGAGCTCCGTCGATTTCATACATTTTCCCAAACAGCTCAAATCGATAGCACTCTTTCCCCTGCGACAGATCATCTATATTTCCAACGCAGTGCCACGCTGGCATCATAAGCTTTTGTACTTCACGCTCCAGCAAGCCCGGATCAGAATAATGAACCGGGGCCAAAAGTTGCGGTAAGTGGGTGTCACTCTGAAACATGACATCCTCCTTCACAGGAAGATAAAAGAATCGGCGTCTCTTCATGTTCTCGAACACCTGATCCCGGCTGCCTCATTTTTTGTAAAACGAACTGCTGAAAATGAAAAATACGCTCCTCACGAGCTGAAATGAGACCACCACTTGGCTGGTCTTCGGCTGCCATGCCTGCCTGAACTCCAGGCATGACAACACCATCTTCCCGCATCGCCTCTTTAAAGAACTTTCGTCCGTGCCTCCCAATAATCGCTGCAGCAAAACGAGCCCATGGTGTACGAGAATGTCCACGCAACTGGAATATCTGCCAGTAACTCACAGACTTGCCTGGCGCAACTGGGAGTATTGTCTGCGCCCAATTAAACAACGTCATTCGTGATGCCGCAAAATTGGGATAACAGAATACATGGTGGTACTCAGGATTTGCCTTGACGTCCATGAGCCTTGCAAAGAAATTTGCCTGTTGCTCAACACGCCTGTTCTCTTCAAGTGACTCTTCCGTATACGTCGTCACACGCTCAAAAAGCGAATGATGACAGGATTCAGCAGGTGCAAATTTCTTAAACGTATTTTTATGAACCTCCTCGAGATGATAGCCCTCAAGGACATTCTCAGCGAGCACTTTCCAGTTCGCGTCTACCTCTTGTGCAACAGTTAACAAGGGAGCCCAACGATCTGAGAAAAGATCTTCCAGGTAAGACCGCTGTCCACCAAGCTGCTCATCTAAAGAGGTGGGCTTCGTCGCTAGGGAAACAAACACTAACTGCCCTACCAACTCAACGTGGTACCGGCGGAGCCCGAGTACCCCCGGTGCGAGTGGACGAAAACTCTTGGCATCGGGGATTCGTTTCGTATCACCCTCTCTGTCGTACTCCCAGCCATGATACTGGCACTTCAGGAGTGGCATTGTGCCATCCGACTTACCTGTAAGCAGGCAGTGTCGATGCGAACAAACATTGAGATAACACCTGATCTCACCCTCAGTTCGCCACAAAATAAGCGGATGCCCAAGAAGCGAAACTGTTTTAAATGAACCTTCCTTGTGCAGGTCCTGTGTCTGAGCAACGCAATGCCAGGCATCCTGAAAAAGAGATGTACTTTCGCGGTTAAACTGATCGTGGGACGTATATGCCTCAGCCGGAAGCAACTGAGGCAAATGGGTTTTTGATCCAAATGTCATGACGCAACAACCCCCGTGCCTTCAAGCACAAGTGCTTCAAATCCCTCTGCCGAAAGAATGGTCTCTCCCTTAGAATTCATCAAAATAAAATCAAATGTTGCTTTGTCTTCGACGCGACCTGTTTTGATAATCCGCTGTACACACACCTCACCAGGCACTGGCTGTTTCAAAAAGCGAAGGCGTCGTACGCCGCTGGGAATTGCAACAACATTCTGTGTGTCAATCCATTCAAGCAGCCCGCACCCAAAGAAACATGCATCCAAGACAGCAGTTGAAAGGACCCAACCCCGGTGATTTCGGCCACCAGCCACCTCTGATACCTGACCAGCCACAATACGCATCCAGCCAACACCATCAATTCTTCTGACTCCGGTTAATCGACGGAATAATGGACCGTGATAGATAACCTCCTCACGCTCTGCTGGATATTCAACATCGGCCCAATCAGTCGGCTGCCTTTCGTCACGCACCGCACTGGCCTCTATTTGTTGAGTACCGCTACAAACAACCTGTCCCGTCACATGCAGCCGGTCTCGTTGCAGGACTGCTCCCTTCCTGTTCCGAAAATCACTGAGCACCTGCGCACTGAGTTCACCAGCACGTTTTGTTACCGACACACGAACGGTTTGCGGTTGGTCATGTACGAATTTCAGGCCTGAAACAATTTCAACGTTGTCAAACCCGTAGAACTCTCCGGATCCTTCACAGAGGCAAGCAGCCTCAGCGAGCATCTCGAGGGAAATCACAAAGGGAAGCAACGGCCGATCACGAAATCGGTGACCAACAAGAAATGGTTCTCTCGTTGGATCAAAAATAGCATGCGCTAATACTTCCTGCCCAACCACAAGATGGTTAACAGAGTCAATAAGCGGAAAGACTTGGGTGAGTGATTCTGGACGACTAGTAGTCGCAGGATTACCTTCGGATTCTATGTGTTTTGTTGCAGCAAAGAGTGAATTGAGCCATCGCTGGTAACTCCCATCGGTAAATACAACCTGTGTATCAGGAAGCCCGGCCATCAATTCTTGCTCAAGATGACGCAAGCCTTGATCGACTGACATGAGCGGCAATTTCATAATCTGGCGAGAAGCAAAACTTGACGCCCGCATCATCATCCCCACCTCATCCCACGGATGCCAGTGCACACCAACGGTTCGCAATCTCGGATGAATTGCTCGCCAATAGGCCATCATTCCACACTGCATACTCGATGCCATCGCATAGTCAGCGTTTCCGTTTGTACCGAAGCAGCCCGCAATTGAGCCGGAGGCAATAAAGTATTTCAAAGGATCAACACGCGTTGCATTAAGGAGAGCAAAGGTTGCATCGAGCTTCGCTTCGACAGTTCTTTCCAGCGCTAGTCTCGCCTTCTGCTCAAAGCGTGAACGATCAAAAGTACCGGCTCCCTGAATAATTCCTTCGATCGGGCCATCCGCTTCACGAATCTCCTGAAGCACTGCTTGAATTGCCTGTGAATCGGATGCGTTACAACAGTGATAGGCCACCGGAAGCCCAGCCTGCTTGAACCTCCGAAGTGTTTCTTCAATTTCGATACTTCGCTCAATGGGCTCCCAGCATTTTGCTGGAGACTGCCCATTTGACAAAGCCTGTCTTGCAATTGTTTTTTTGAGTGAATCTTTCTGATCCAGCGTCCATCCATCCTCTTGAAACAGATCCTTACGGAGCGGTGTCGTCCCAACAAGATGCATGCGAACACCGAAACGTTCAGCAAGATGAAACGCCTGCCTCGATGTGATTCCTCGCCCCCCACCAATTGCGACCCATGCAGCCCCACGTCGTGGACCTGAGATCTCTGGCCGGGTAGAAACTTCATCAGCTTCAATCTTGAGCACTCGGCGTTTACCAAATACATCAAAACCAACATCCGCTACCTGCGGATTACCAGCTTCCTCTAGAAAGACACGTGCTGCTTTCTGTGGAGGCATTGCCGGTGCGGTATCAACGACGGCGACTTTTAAACCATCCCAGTTCTTGGACGCTGCTTCGATACGCATCGATCGCATCAGCCCAGCAACTGCAAATCCTTCAGGTATTCTTGGATACTCCCTCGTGCCAAAGTCACCTCCGAGAGATACCCAGGCTGCAGCCGAGCCGAACGTTTGTTTTTTTGCATGGTAAGCAAACCATTTTTGTGCAATCAGAAATGTCTTCACAACACCTCGCTCACGACGGTCAACCCATGCCCTTGGGCGACGAATGTCACTTCCCTCATATTCACGACCTGTAAGGAGAAGAAGATCCTTTGCACGACCGTCTTTTAGAAGCGAATCGAGCCTCGAGAGAATCTGATCTCCATCGACTTGTGTCGACAACTGATCAACCTGCACGCCCGCCTCTCGGAGAGAACGAACAACTGCGACAGCATCTTCACACTCTCCAACAACAAGAGCCGGACCAGACAAGGGCTGTGTAGAGACAGATGCTCGAGGTGCATCACTCATTCGTAGAACATGCCTACGAACTGCAGTTGATGCTATCTCTTCAGACGGGGGCACATTAAGTCGATTAGTGGGCTTTAACTGCGCTGAGTCTGGGCTATCATTCGTCGAGTTAGCAGGTAGCCATAACGGATCTGGATGTCGTAGCTTGAAATATCTCCAATCGGTGATGACAACTTCTGGCTCTGGGCACCCTGCTTGCATTTCTCGAAGCAAGTGCTCCACCCCTTCCGCTGGCGGCATAAACCGAAGCTTAAGAAGAGACTTGGAAAATTTTGATTCCGGACGAACTGCCATGCCGACGTCGTCCCACGAATGCCAGGCAATGACAACAGACGCAACTTCAGGGCGACGTTGCCTATACCAACGTACAAGCTTGGCAACGCCCTCGTTTGCCATGCAGTAGTCTGTCTGTCCGACAGCGCCGAATCGACCACTAATCGATCCGAAAACAACGAAGTGCCGCAAAGCATCTGACTTTGTCAACTCCATCAGGTTCAATGCACCGTCGAGTTTTGCCCTCACGGTTCTTCGCACAAGCTCTGGTTTCTTTTTGGAGAAACGTGATGCTTTTTCAAAACCAGCTCCATGAATCACACCAACAATCGGCCCAGACTTTTCCCGGATTTGATTCAAGAGGGCTGATACTGCTTCGCGATCACCCACGTCACATGCGTGGTATATCGCCTCGATGCCCTCTGCTTTCAAAGATTCCAGAGTCGCATCGATCTCGATTGCTTTCTCAATACGTCCCCACGCACTAGCAGGCAACTCTTTCTTGGCTAGTGCCTCCCGCATCACACTTTCACGGAGTTTCCTGAGGGCACCAGCATCAAGATTTTTCCATTCATCACGAACCGCAGGCACCGGACTCGAACCAACAAGATGAAGTACCGTGTTTGGATACCGACCAATACCTCGTGCGACTTGAGCAGTCACACCCCGCGCGCCTCCTGTAATAACCCAGCACCCACTCACTTCGGCATTGGGCAAGTCATCAGGAAGCGGCTTGTTAGCAGGACGCACCGCAAAACGGTGCCCAGCTCGATAAACAATCTCTGGATTTTCTGTCGCACTACAGGCCTCATCAACCAAAGACCTGGCAACGGTGTCGCAATCATCCGTAGTGTCAAAGTCAACGACCACGGCATGGAAGCCATTTTTGCGTTGATCCCGTGACTCTGTATGGATTCCTTTAACGAGACCAACCAAGCCACCCACCGCTGGGCGATGCACACCGTCTTCAAGCCCGCCTGGAGTGCCCAGTTGTGTCGCAACAACAAGCGTAGCGCGAGAAACGGATTGAGACTTTTCCTGACGAGAAAACCATTGCTGAATAAGCTCATACCTAGCGACTAATGCATCACTGCTTCTGCTCCACTGATGCCGGCCATCTACCAGTGACTCGTCGTCGAATGCATCGAGCATAAACAGATGTGACACATCGAGCGACTCATCCATAAGGAGCGAAGACACTTCGTCCAACGCAGAATCAGCGGCTCGTATGACCTGAATTCCTTGCTCGTGCAACAGGCGAGTAACGGCAGCAGCAGCCTCGCTTTGTCCAACAACGATGGCACCGCCACGAAGCGACCTATTCTTTTGCTCCCTCTGCCACGGAACGAGATGAACCGAAAACCGGGTACAAATTCGATTTGATAGATCTACAGGTGACTGATTGTTTTTTGATGTCCCTAAACTTGCATAATCCTCAACGGAGATAATGGTATTTCTATCACTCCTATTTCCTGCCGTACTACATCTTGCCTCAGACTTGTCTTCTTCGGAATTTTGCTGTGTCTGAAAAAACTCTCGGCAGTCAATTTCTTGAAAATCAACCTGCTGGTTTTCTGGAGATCGAGACGCACATAACACACGACGAATTTCTGGATCGAAAACTACGCTTATTTGATTATCAACCCGCTGAACTGTATTCATGGTTGAATGCTTGACTTCTGACTGCCGAACAACGTCATACCGATCACGCAACATCATCGAAAATGCTTCTGGTGTCGCGTTACACTGGGGAGCGTTAATGAGTTGCTCAAATCTTTTCAGACGTGACTCAGAATGCGGTGGCACCGACCCGGAGGCATGAAGCTGAAATGAGTGGTTTGCGATACAAAAGGAGCGTGAAATCTCTTCGACGACAACATCTGTAGGGCTATATTCAAGATGCACTGAACGGCCAGCATCTCCATCACTGATAATCATTGCCC
>JABHNP010000022.1 GCA_018694455.1 Planctomycetaceae bacterium
AGGTCTTTTTGAGGTGGCCAATGGGGGCACCCTCTTTTTAGATGAAGTTGGCGAATTGCCACCAGCGCTTCAGTCTCGTCTCCTTAGAGTTCTTGAGTCTGGAGAGATTCGTCGAGTTGGAGACAACCACTCAATAATAGTTGATGTTCGAGTGGTTTGTGCAACACACCGCTCTCTTGAAGAAATGGTTTCGTCCGGTGATTTTCGAGAAGATTTATTGTTTCGGCTTAATACGTTTGAAATTAGTGTTCCATCACTGCGGGAGCGGATGAGTGATCTGCTGCTACTTACCAAGCACTTTGTAGAACAGAGAAAAGAGACCGTTTCAGTGGGAACTCAAATTATGACAGATGAGGCTACTGAGATCATGCAACAGTATAATTGGCCTGGGAACGTTCGGGAGCTCGCCAACTGTGTTGAGCATGCACTTGTTCTTTGCGATGAGTTACCAATCCGTACAGAACATCTTCCTCCAAGAATACAACGTGCAGGGGGAAAGTTGGTCTGCTCCAGCTTGATTAATACTTCCTCTGGAAAAGAGAATGCAGTAGCAGATGCCAGTGGGGAAGGTGAACTCCATAATGAGCCGCAGAGTCTCAAGCAGATAGAAATGCAGGCGATTCTCGATAGCCTTGGAAGAAATGAAGGTAACAAGTCGAGGACTGCAGATGAACTTGGTATCAGTTTGAAAACTCTTTACAACAAACTGAACCAGATGGAGAGTACTGAAACAAGTCCTGAAGCTGCGTAACGAACTGGCTGAAAGTAACTCGAGTCAGCTGGTAATATTTATGTTTTTCGAACAACACCAGCAAGTACGCCGAGCACTTTGGCTGAATCTACATAAATGGGTTTCATAGAATCATTTGCTGGCTGTAAGCGAATACGGTCACGTTCCGGAAACCACTGCTTAAGAGTCGCCTCGCCGTCTTCTGTTTGGGCAACAACAATATCTCCGTGTCGCGCTGACTCACGCTTTTCGATAATGACCCAGTCGCCATCAGCAATCTGGGCATCAATCATAGAGTCACCCATGACTTTAAGCACGAAATGATTGTCTTGAGTGAAAAGCTCTGTGAAGTCAAATCGCTCTTTATGCTCCTCTGCCGTTCTTAGGGCCCCAGCTGCAACCCATCCAGCCATTTGCATGCCTCGGCTGTGAGGCGATTCGGTAACCAGTTCAATGGCTCGTGACATGTTGCGGCCTCTCGTAATAAGCCCTTTCTTTTCAAGAGCTTTGAGGTGGCAGACAACACCGTTTGGGGAGCGAATAGAAAAGGCCTCACCAATTTCTCGTACGGTTGGGCCGAAACCTCGAGAATAAATCTTGTCACGGATAAATTCATAAATCTCCATCTGCCGTGCCGTTGGCATATCACTTGTGTCTTGGCTTTCTTCTTCCGGTTGAAGCAATCGGGAGAGGCCTGAAGCCGGGCGATTCACCGAGGTGTAAGCACGAGCACGCAACGCTTTACCAGACACGCGTGAAGAGGTCTTGCCCTTCGTGCCGTGGGGCGATGCTTTTGAAGCTGATTTTTGGGATCGTGGCATGTCTCATACACCTTAAAAGCACATCGCTATGAGGACCTAAACATCCATATCCTACTATACGGAAGTACATTGTCAAGATTGTTTTCGGCATTGGGCTCCCAATGACTTCAATCACCTTTTCATGAACTGAGGCACTACACTAATAAAACCGGTCGGCCAATAACTTTATGTGGCATGAGCGGTCTGCTTCAATTACCTAATTAGGGGAAACGAATGATCACTCGTTGCGCAGTTCAGAGAGCTAGGTTTTTTACTGGCTGTCGATTGAAATCTGTAATCTTCAGTACAGCAGTATATTTCGTTTTTCAGCTGGTCGGATCTTTAGAACGCAATTATGTATTTGCTGATGAAGAGAGGTTTATTGCCGGAATTAGCCTTACGGGATCTCTATCAGACGGTGTTGGTCAGGAGGGGCTACTGGGAGACGTTGCCCCACGATTGAGCCGTATGTTAAAGCGGTTAGAGGATGCAGCGAAAGATGAAAGTGTGCGCGGAGTCCTTCTATCCATTCAATCTCCCCGACTCGGTCGTGCTCGAGTTTTAGAATTACGCGAGTCGATTCAACATATCCGTGATCAAGGGAAGCCAGTCGTTGCACACCTTATAAGCGGTGAACCTCTCGACTACAGCGTTGCTGCAGCGTGTGACAGAGTTGTCATGCCACCTGCTGCAACGCTCGCCATTACTGGTGTCAGAACGGAAGTCACATTTTATAAGGGACTGCTTGACCGACTCGGTATTCAAGCAGAGATTTTACAAGTTGGTGAATTTAAAGGCGCTGGTGAGCCACTCACTCGAGTTTCGATGAGTCCACAATTACGACAGCAATACGAATCCTTTGTTGGTGATCTCTTCGAGCAGATGGTGGAACAAATTTCTGAAGATCGAAGCCTTGAAAAGGAAAAGGTTCGGGAACTTATTGATATTGGCATCTTTACTCCCGACCAAGCAGTGCAAGCGTCACTTGTTGACGGAATTGCGTATGAAGACGAAGTGCTCAGTGGTTTTTCAGCCAGTTCAGCGGATTCTCTCCAAGATTTCAGGCGTGATTATGGGAAGCAGGATGTCGATACAGACTTCTCTGGATTGAGCGGCTTTATGAAACTCGTGGATATTCTTTCGGGAACAGAAAAAATATCACAAAAGAATGCATCAAAGCGAATAGCGATTATTCATGTGCAAGGTGAAATTGTTGATGGAAGAGGTAGTGTCGGTATGTTTGGTGGAAGTGCAGCAGGTTCTGAAGCCATTACAAAGGCTATCCGTCAGGCATCAGAAGATGCCTCGGTAGCTGCTCTTGTGATACGAATTAATTCACCCGGTGGGTCAGCGCTTGCCAGTGATCTTATTTGGAGAGAGCTCGATCGGTGTCATAAACCGATTGTTGCAAGCCTTTCGGACACTGCTGCAAGTGGTGGTTACTACATAGCCGTAGCTGCAGATGAAATTGTTGCTGCCCCAGGAACACTCACAGGTTCAATAGGAGTTGTTGGTGGAAAAATTGCAATCGGAGGTGCTCTTAATCGATATGGTATTCATACCGACGTGGTCAGCCGTGGAAGAAATGCCGGTTGGCTCTCTTCTCAAGAACCCTTTACCGCAAGTGAAAAAAATGCTTTCCGGACGACCATGGAAGACGTATATCGGCTCTTTACATCCAAAGTTGCACAGGGAAGGAAACTCGACCGAGAACATCTCGATTCATTGGCTGAAGGGCGAGTGTTCACTGGGCGGATGGCGCATTCGGCCGGGCTTGTCGATTCGCTTGGAACACTTGAAGATGCCGTCCTGAGGGCCGGGCAACTTGCAGATATCGCTGATCCAAGTTCAGCAGAGCGACTCCTCTTACCAAAGCCCCGTGGTTTTTTTGATGAGTTTCTCGGCGTCAACGAAACACGCCAAGTCCTACCCGTTGAGTCACGAACAACAGAAGTGATTATGATGCGGCTTTTTGGGCTTCTCGGTGAATCAAAACGAAATGACCTAATCATTGCTGGATTATCAAGCAAATTCCGTCTTTTAAGTCTCGTTGCATCAGGCAAACCGCTGATGTTGCTGCCAGCGATTGTTGAAACACACTAGCTATCTCATGATGCCCAACAGATTCTAACTGCAGGGACTATGGCGCAAGTAGATTTATCTTCCGCGAACCTAATCCTGCGACAATCCTACCATGCAAAGTGGGCAAAAGCCTTATTGGCATCTGCCATGCGGTGAACGTTTTCTCGCCGAGTGATTGCGGCGCCCTCACGTTTATAAGCTGCGATTACTTCTTCGGCTAATTTTTGGTAGGTAGGCCGGCCCTTTTTTTCACGAACAGCCAACAAGATCCAGCGTATCGCTAAAGATTGCTGGCGGTTTCTGTTGACTTGCATAGGTACCTGATAGGCCGCACCACCAACTCTTTTTGATCTTACTTCAACAGCTGGCTTCACGTTTTCTACCGCACGCGTGAAGACCTCAATTGGTTCAGCATCATTGATTTTTTCGCCAACTACATCCATGGCTTTGTAGAAAATTTGTTGTGAGACACTCTTCTTGCCATCAAGCATTAAGCAGTTAATGAACTTGCTTGCTAAAAGAGACTGGAATTTTGGGTCCGGCCTAAGTTGTGTACGGCTGGCAGTGATGCTTCCCATGAACTGATTTTCCTCGAATTAAGAACGAAAGGTATTGATGCTTATCTAGTCTCGTTTAGCGCCGTAAAGGCTTCTTGATTGTTTGCGTCCTTGAACACCAAGAGTGTCAAGTGCACCTCGTATCACATGATACCGAACCCCCGGAAGGTCACGGACACGACCGCCACGAATAAGCACAATTGAATGTTCTTGCAAGTTGTGACCTTCGCCCGGAATGTAAACCGTAACCTCTTTTTGATTTGATAAACGAACACGAGCGATTTTCCGTAAAGCAGAATTAGGCTTTTTTGGAGTCATCGTTCGAACCTGAAGGCAGACCCCACGTTTTTGCGGGCATCTATCAAGTACCGGTGATTTTGAAAACCGCCGTTTTGGACGTCGACGGCTGCGGACAAGTTGGCTAATCGTAGGCATGAAGTGTTTCGTAAAAAAGTTTTGTGTGTATTTTGCGGATGGCGTCAAATACGAGTGAGTAGCTTGTTACGACTGTTTTCTACAGCAAGGAAAGCTTCATCCACACGGTCTATAAGTTAGCTGAAAAAAGAATGCAGAGGAAGCGGCTATCGGGAAATGGCTGCAAAATACGGGCCTGTGGTCGTTGACTATTGTGCGACTAGGTTTTCACGAGTGTCATGATTTCACCGCGACATCCAGCTAAGGTGTCTCCATGCCACTGCTGCCAAAGACCTGTCCACGCGGTATTCTGGGCAGCTGGAAAGCTGAAATTCAACAGTTGCTTCTCTAAAAGTCCCATGAAAGGAGGTCGCCAGATCGCTCCCTCAGTAAAGGTAGGTGGGATGCAGGGAATCTTTCTACCACGGCGAGTGATCGTGCTAGAGAGCACGATCGATCCTCTTCGCATCCCGAGGCCCGTATGAGGCCCAGGCTTTCCGGCAATGACGATTGTGCCAGCCAGTAGTTCAAAGCCAGTCGCTTCGCCAGCGTTTCCTCCGATAGCGAGGAAGCCTCGCCGCATCCGGCTACCACTTAGCGATCCGACCGAACCGTGGATAATCACGCGGCCTCCGGTCATGCCGTGGCGGTCACCTGGAAGAGATCCAACCGCATTATCTGCTGCATCTCCAAAAACATGAATGTCACCGCCTTGCATGCCGCATGCAAGCCAATCGGCTGCTGAGCCTTTGATGAGAAGGTTGCCTCCTCGCATTTGTTCCCCTGCATGTCGGCCAATATTTCCTTGTACGACGATTGTTCCTGATTGCATGCCAGCCCCAAGAAAGTGAACTCGTGAAAAGTCACCAATGCATTCAATCTGATCATCATCAGTATTTCCATCGACATCAAAGAAGTCACCAAGTCTTGAGGTTCGATTGTCACAGAGCACTGGCATTCGCTTGATATCACTGAGGCTCTGTTTTGTTACGACTTCTGGAAGAAGGCCCTGGACAGACAAATGACGACAACCTTGGTTGTCGTTCAATAAATTATTTCGGGTCGTGAGGAAGAGAGGCATGGTAGCGATTCAGAAATAGCAAATGAGTAGGAGATTCGAAATGTTTTGTGATGAGACAATGAGATAGCTGACGTGATGATCATTCAAGTCTGATGGAGATAGAAGCTTAAAGATAATCGTGATGACGACGGCTCAACAGGAGAACTGAAATCTGCCGCCACGGGGTGTTCAAAGATTTGTCTTTTGTCGGTTTTACTCGAAAGTATCCAGTTTGGTTGCAGGGCCTTTGGCGTGACCTTACGGGTTGCGCGAGTCTTGTCGTTCGACGGAGTCACAATCGGCTTCAATGAGCTTCTTTTTCGTTGGTTTCTGCGTTGTGCCTGTTACAGCAATCTCTATACTCAATCTTTCCGGCCTAGACAAAGTAGGCCCCTAATATGTGTCTTAGTTACGAATCTTTCGGAAACGGTAGGGCTATGCGATTCACGCTTCTTGATCGAATTGTTGAGGTTGATCCGGGGAAAAGTATTACTGCAGTAAAGGCAGTATCCTTGTCTGAGGAGTATCTTGCAGATCATTTCCCAAGGTTTCCGGTCCTTCCCGGTGTTTTTATGTTGGAAGCCATGACTCAGGCAGCGGCCTGGACTATTCGCTTGGGAGAAGATTTTGCAAACAGCATTGTTGTTTTACGTACAGCTCGTAATGTAAAATACGGTGACTTTGTTGAGCCGGGAAGAGTTCTCACTGTGCATGCGGAAGTGGTGTCTCAGGATGCACGCCGCACAAAAGTGAAAGCCAGTGGTATGGTGGGCGAGCGAACGAGCCTCACCGCTCGATTAGAGCTTGAACGATACAACCTCGCTGATAAGCGACCATATGGTGACGCAATGGATGTGCGTGTGCGTTCAGAAATGCGACGTTTGTGGACCGTTCTGAATCCTGGAAAACGAGGTTCTGCTGCATCAGGAAGAACCGTCTACGGTGTCACTTCAGAGAATTCCTCTTCGTCGGGTATTGTTTGAGTCCATATAAAAGGCTTTAGAGGGAATTTCAAAAAGCCTACAATCACTCGTTTTTGCTCAGATTGCCGAGTGAAAGTGTGCGATTCTGCCGATTGTGATGCTTTTTCCGGTGAAGAAATCAATTACTCGGCTTTCCCTCGAAGATGGTCGAGATTACAACCTACGATGGCGAACGAGTTTTCCAATCTTACGTAAAGGTGTGATGTCGATGCCGTCTCGAGATGAAATATTTGAAAAAGTACAGTCTGCCCTCGTTGATGCTTTGGGGGTAGATGATGATGAAGTGACTCCAGAAGCGACAATGGTTGGCGATCTTGGCGCAGAATCAATTGATTTTCTCGATATCGTTTTTCGATTAGAGAAGGCTTTTGGTATCAAGATTCCGAGAAGCGAGCTGTTTCCGGAGGATGTTTTGTCGAGCACCGAATTTGTCGTTGACGGCAAATTAAATGATGCTGGCATTGCTGCGCTTAAAGAACGAATGCCATTCGTTGATCTGGCTAAATTCGAAGCGAATCCTAGTGTTCAGAATTTTCCGAATATCCTCACCGTTGAGGACATGGTTCGCTACGTGCAGACGAAGATCGCTGGCTAACTAGCGTTTGATGCTTGTGGTGTTTTGGGCTGAAGGTAGCCTCGCTGTTTATTATTTGGAGTGAAACTGCGCTATGCGTTGGTTCTGGATTGATCGATTCAATGAATTTGTTCGTGGTAAGCAGGCAACTGCTGTAAAGAATGTCTCGCTTGCAGAGGAGCATCTTCATGATCACTTTCCGGGTGCTGCCCTGATGCCGAATTCTCTTGTTGTTGAAGGGATGGCACAAACCGCTGGTCTACTGGTTGCAGATGCTTTGGAATTCAACCGTCGGGTTGTTTTGGCGAAGGTTGCGAAGGCAGAGTTTGAATATGACGCTGTTCCTGGAGATTCGATCCTCTTTCGCGCAACGATTCTAGAACTTAAGCCAACGGGTTCCCTTGCGAGTGTAGAGAGTGTCATTGTTGATGAAAAAGGAAAGGAACGACCTCAGGGAAAAGCAGAATTGTTTTTTGCCCATCTCGAACCGGGTGAAGGTGTTCCAAAATTGTTCGAACCAGAAGAGTTGCTCAAATGGCTCGATCACATGCATATCTATGATATTGGTCGTGACGAGGCCGGAAACCCACTGTCTCGGCCTGACTGGTAGGCCTTTCAGCAAGATGTCGGTATCGTAGGGGGTCGACGGTTCGAGCATTCGCTCGGGAGTATTTCCGAAATCTGGAGCATGGAGGAACTGCAATGGTGGCAGGTCGAAGAAGAGTTGTAATTACTGGAATGGGATGCGTTACGCCGCTTGGTGTTACGATTGAAGAACTTTGGGGTAACCTGAAGGAGGGCCGCTCTGGTGTTGCGGCTACGACCGTATTCGATGCAACACGATTTCCGACCAAGATCGCAGCCGAGGTGAAAAACTGGTCCGTGTCTGATGAGGGCCAGCCTGAGGATCGGTGGCAGTATTGTGGTCGCCATACAAAATTTGCTGTCGGTGCAGCATCGCAAGCAATGAAGCACGCCGGTCTTTCTCAAGGACTCATATCGGCACCAGAACGGCTTGGGATTTATCTTGGAAGTGGTGAAGGCCAGCAAGACTTTGATTCCTTTACAAAGATGATGATGGTTTCTATCGAAGGTGAGACTCTTGATGTCGCCAAGTTCACAAAGCTTGGTCTTGAAACACTTCATCCTTTGACGGAGGTTGAGCAAGAGCCGAATATGCCAGCCGGACACTTGGCTGCATTATTTAACGCACAAGGCCCGAACTTAAATTGTCTTACCGCATGTGCGGCTTCGAGCCAGGCAATTGGTGAAGCAACCGAACTTGTGCGTCGTGGTGATGCTGATGTGATGCTTTCGGGTGGTACGCACAGCATGATTCACCCCTTCGGTGTCACTGGATTTAATCTTTTAACAGCATTGTCAACTCGTAATGACGAGCCGACGAAGGCATCACGACCTTTTGATAATGAACGTGACGGTTTTGTTCTTGGTGAAGGTGCGGCGATGGTTGTGCTAGAAGAGCTTGAGCACGCACGATCTCGTGGAGCAGAAATCTATGGCGAAGTGGTTGGTTATGGATCTACGGCGGATGCCTATCGGATTACCGATACCCATCCAGAAGGACGAGGCGCTACCAGTTGTATTCGAATGGCTTTGAAGGATGCGGGGCTTGGCCTCGGTGATATTGATTACGTGAACGCTCATGGGACGAGTACCAGTGTGAATGATAGAGTCGAATCATTAGCAATTAAGAATGTTTTCGAAGATCGGGCGTATAAAATTCCTGTTTCAAGCACGAAGAGTATGATGGGCCATCTCATTGCTGCTGCAGGAGCAACCGAAGTAATTGTTTCACTATTGGCAATTCGAGACGGTGTTCTTCCACCAACGACAAATTACGACAGTCCTGATCCAGATTGTGATTTGGACTATGTTCCGAATGTCGCTCGTGAATCGCCTTGCCAAAGAGTGTTATCCAATAGCTTTGGTTTTGGCGGTCAAAATATTTCATTGATACTGAGCCGTTTTGCGGAGTCGTGATAGGAAGTATTAGAGTCGTGATAGCAAGCAGTTCAGGGTCAACTGGCTGAGTTGTTGATTTCAGCGATAAAACCCCTGCCCTGTGGTTTTTTGTGAAAAGCAAGAAAACCGGCAGGGTTTTCTTAACCGGTTGAACCATTTCGACCGATAGTTATTCCCAGTGGATGGTTTTGGCTGTTCGTGGTGGCATGTGGTGTGCCGCTTTGGGCATCGCCTAATTGTTGAAAACGCTTGGAAGATTGAAGCTATGAGACACCTTTCTGTCTGTCTGCTTGTTGTCACAGTTCTGGGTACGGCGAGCGGTTGTTCGCTGATCGATAGGCTGTTTTTAATTAACGCTGATAGTCCTTATTCACATCACTACGGTGGCTGTCCTGCTGGTTGCGAAGACGGGTGCGAGCAATGTAATGAAGCGCCATGTACTGACTGCCAGAGTGGCCTCTGTCCCTCGGGTGGTTGTAAGGATGGCCTTTGTCGACTTGGGAAAAATTGTAATGCGTGCAGCGCATGTGCTGACGGACGCTGTCAGGAAAGACATGTTGGTAGGTACGGTGGCCTTGGAAGGCACCATTTGACCCCAGAAGAAGAATGCGAATTGCGGGGGTCAGATTATGGAGCAACATGTCCGCCAGGGCCTCCAAGTGGCGCTGTGGCATATCCTTACTACACAACTCGAGGTCCTCGTGACTTCCTTGCGAAGTGCCCACCATCTATCGGGCCTTAGTTTCTTACAATTGGTAAGCACTAAGCAAAGATCAGGTTTTTGGGAAAAATCGATCGACAGTCGCTTGGCTTGGCGGCCTCGTAAGCAATGAGACCAGTATCATGGTGACCGTCGAACAAGCAATCATTGCTGCAACAGGCATTAATTGCCAGTAGCCATCAAGGTCGATCGCTGTTGGGACTGGAATATTGACTGTGAAATTTGCCTGAGCTGCAAAATCTGAGGCACAAAAAAGCCACAGCCAACTGCCTGCAGCAGCTAAAATACATGCATAAGCGCCTTGTTTTGTGAGGCGAGGCCAGTATAGTGCTGCAACAATGAGCGGAAAGAGGCTTGAAAATCCACTGAAACACCACACTCCGAGTGTGAATACACGTCGTGGCTCAAAGAGACTCAATGCATATGTGAGTGCGACAATGCCAATGATGAATAGCCGAGCGATCAGTAGTTGTTGACGGTCAGACAAACTTCGTTGGCCGTAAAAAGGGCGAACGACATCTTCCGTGAACATAGTTCCAAGGCAAAGGAACTGACTATCTAGAGAAGACATGATGGCCGCTAGAATTCCTGCTGTCAGAAGGCCACTGAGTACTGGGCCAGCTAATTGTTTCACCAAAAAAGGCAGAACAGCATTCGGATTTGCAGCAACTGGTGGGGGGATTGAAATAAGATCGCTTGTTGCCCATGCGCCAATCAAGACACACGGGACCCAGACAATCGCAATAAATAATGGGTGTGCAAAAATTGGCAGTTTAAAGCTTTCCGCACTGCGAGCAGTGAGCCAATGCTGGAAAAGATGAGGAAACATACCGACGCTTAGTGGTACGAGCATATATGTGAAAAATTTTTCAGGTGGAATATGCGTGCGGGTGAGTTTTTCAATAGGGATTGAGTTGCTTGCCATTTGCAAACTGGCCCAGAAACTCTCTTGCCCTCCAAGTCTCCAAGCAATGACTACAAACGTCACAAGACCCAAAATCATGAAAACTAACGTCTGGAAAGTATTTGCCCATGTTGTTCCACGCATGCCGCCGAGAAAGACATAAATCAAAACGATGCCACATATAGCCAGAGAGGCAAGTGGCTTTGGAACACCACCCTGGGATCCGTACGTAAAACTTGCTGGCGCATCACTTCTCGGATTCTTCGCCTGTTCGAGAAATTGAGGAAACGTTCCTTCCTCAAACGTGCCACCTACGACTTGCCCATCTCGAATTGTTCCGGCGGTTACTTTGTTGATAACAGTTCCGGATGCCATGACCCCAATGAGAAGGTAGGGAATCACCAGCCCAACAAGCACGGGAAATAAGACCGCGCCGATCCAACGGCTTTCGAGACGATCTCGAAAAAATTGCACTTGGGTACGGTAACCATACTTTTTTCCTAATTTCCAAACTTTTACACCAAGTAGAAAAAAGCAGAGGGAATGAATGATACCACTTGAACTGGCAAGCATTCCGTAGACACCGACTCCTTCTTTGAAGGCTTCACCGGTAGATCCAACTAGTGCGAAAGCAGTCATTGTCGTTCCAAAAATGGACATCAAGAGAAGGAACGGGCCAATGGAATGACTCGCGAGCATGTAGTCCTGACTTGTGCCACGAAAGAGACGGCTTGCTCCAAGTCCAAGAATGAGGAGTAATGCAAGATAACCACAGATAATAAGAAGTTGTGGCACTACGGAGTTTCCTTTCTTTGGACCGAGGGTTCTTGGTCAGTTGGCCAGCAGAATTGCGTTGCCAAATACCATGTGAAAGCAGCTGCAAGGGATATGCCGGCGTGGTAAGCCAGAGCAATCGGAAGAAATCCAAAGACAAGTGTTGTGTCTTCCCAAAACCAGATATCTTGGTGCGCAATAATCAACAAAAGGATCAACCCCCAAACACCGTAGGCTGGTTTCATGAAAATTCCCCAGAAGCAAGTTGGTTTATTTAAAGCCACTCGGTGAACCTCATTGAGGTGGCTTTGGATAAAGAATGTTTCGTTTTGTCTTTGATTACTCTGTAATAATTGTTCTTGGTGGTCGAGGGGTGTCGTCAGGAAGAGTAGGCACAGTCGCAATGACATAAAGCCCAATTCCCACTGCACCGAGCGCGATATACTTGAGCCACCATGGGAGACTATTGAGCAGCAGACTGCAAATCACAACTGTGATAACCAGAGCTATTGTTCTATATTTTGCAGTTTTTCGAATCCCTCGATATTCTTGCCAGTCATCAAGTGTGGGGCCAAACCAGCGAGATCGATGTAGCCATGCGTGAATTCTCGGTGATCCCCGATAAAAACACCAACTTGCCAACAAAAGAAAAGGAGTTGTCGGAAGGAGCGGAAGAACCGCCCCAAGAACGGCGAAGCCGACGCAAATCCACCCTCCAATTACGTAGAAAAAGCTGCTCACTGGATCAGTTGTCGGCCGTAAGTCCATGCCTGTTTCTCTCGTTTGGCTTCTGGGCATATTTGGTAGGGGGATTTTAGCATGTTGAAAGATTCCGTATGATCTTAGTCGAATGATTGTTCGCTTTCACTACTCTGATGGAGAGTTTTCTTATGCCTTTGGTTCCTTTGCGTATCTTACTCGATCATGCTGCTGAAAATAATTACGGGTTGGCTGCTTTCAATGTCAATAACATGGAGCAAATCCAAGCTATTATGGAGGCGGCAAAGGAGACAGATTCGCCCGTTATTGTGCAGGCCTCCCGGGGCGCTCGGTCATATAGTCAGGACAATTATTTGCGCCATCTGATGCTTGCTGCCGCAGAACTGTATCCCGGCATACCAGTCGCTATGCACCAGGACCATGGAAATTCGCCAGCAACATGTGAAAGTGCA
>JABHNP010000021.1 GCA_018694455.1 Planctomycetaceae bacterium
CAGCCGTTGTTCATCCTGGTCTACTATTTTCATTGGGGAGAGAAACGCAGAAATCGAAACGGTGATAGTGCCTGAAACCATATGGTTTCAAAGGTCTATGCGACTCAATGTTGGCGAGCAAACAACAATTATAAGCGCTCAGTCCAGAATGCCTGGCGCAAGCCAGATGTTAAATAAGCAGGTTGATGTCCAGAGAAATGCTGACAGCACGGTCAATGTTGCACTGCCGTCAGATCTCATAGGGACTTCCGCAAAGATTTTTGTTAGCGGGGTTATTACAGGTGTCCACCAAAACAATGAGCGTCTGTGCCTGCCAGGCCTTGCTATCGATCAAAAACAGTGGGTAAGTGGTGGTTTTACTGTTGGTGTTGAAAATAACCTTCAGGTGTCTGATGTCATTACAGAAGACTGCATTGCAATTGCACCGGAAGGATCTAGAGAGTGGCCGAAGGCCGTGGATTCAAAAGCGCAGACTACGTTTCGTGAGGCAAATAATCGAAGCGACGTGGGTTTTGTGTTTGAACAACAAGAATCAAATGGTTCGTGTGTGGTTGCAGTTACAAAGAGGCGGCCAGACTTTGATGTGGCTCGTGTCACAACAATTGATGTCTCCTCTGCCTCACTTATTGGACGCGCAGCTTGTGATATCCGTGTGCGTCGTGGAAATCTGCACAGAATTACTGGGCGTATTGGGAAGCAATGGTTGATTGACTCTGTTGAGCCACTGGTGAGCACAAATATATCCGTTCAGCCTGATGGCGGAGCAGAGGGGATTGTTGCAGGTAACCTGCATAGCGATGTTAGTAAAGCCTTGGGAGAAACATATGACTGGAAAGTTGTGAGGAGTAAAGAAAGAGACCAATTTATTCTCGAACTTCCCAGAGCTGTTCAGGATGGAGAGAATCTACGCCTGAGGATTACAGGTCATCGTCGTGGTGTCTTGGCTGGCACACGAATGCGATCAATCAATGACGATATGATTCAATTGTCTGGTGAGGCCTCTGAGCAAGTCTGGATGGATTTACGGACAAGTCCAGAAACAACTCTCGTTGAGATTGGGGATGTGCAAGACGAAACATTGTTTGATCCACGTTTAATGCTTCTTGCTGAGAGTGGGGTGTGGCGAAAACGAGTTCCTGTCGGTCGGTTTGCTGCTCCAAGAGAATTTCGGTTTCTGCGTCGACGACCCCCTCTTGAGGTTATTGCTCAATCGCAATTGACTGTTCGTGGTGATCAACTAAGTGAAACATATAGTTTTTCATGTCAAGCCTTTCAGGGTGAACTTGACGCTGTTACTGTTCACTTTTCTGAACCTGTTGGGGACCTTGATTGGTCAATCCTCACTGATGGTGAGACGACGGCCATAGCTCGCCGCCTGAATTCTTATGAAGCAACCCGGATTGGAGAGACGGGCAGTCCGCAAAGAATTGCGAAAGAATCCTGGTTGGTTGAATTAAGCCCACCGGTTACTGGCTCGACAACTCTTCGGGCTACTGGTGAACGTGACTTCACAGAAAGAACCGCCATTCCTCTGGCCTGGGTTGAGTCAGCAGTTTCGCCACAGGGTCGTATAAGCATTCAGTCCGCTTACGAGAATCGGCCCTCAGTACTCAATCATGGTCTTGTTCAGATGCCTCCCTTGGCCGGCCAATTGAATTTGCCAATTCAGACAATTATGGAATTGAGGTATGACGATACAGTTTTGGCAACACTTAGCCCTGCTGTAGAAATAGTACCGAGTCTTAATAACATGCAGTCTGTTGCTCGGGCTTGGGTTTGGAAGGAAAGTGCAAACGTAAGATGTTACACATCTGGTAATGCAGAGTGCGAAACAGTATTTATTATTGAAAATGATGGTAGAGAGAGTGTCACTGTAAGTTTGCCGGAAGGCCATCAGTTTATTGGACTGGATGTGCAGGGTGAATCAATTCCTTTGCAGTCGTCTGACGTGAGAGAGTGCCCGGTTTACTTGCCAAGAGGTCACCAAAAAGTTTCCGTAGCGGTGCAGACAACTGTTGCAGCAGAATATTCTCCAATGCTTTGGGAATTGTCCTCGGCCGTGCCTGCTGTCGATGCTCCAACGCTTACTCGAGAATTACAAGTAACTCTTCCTGAGAATATCCGGCTAATTGGAGTGCCTTCCGGGTATAAAGAAATTTACCAACAGCAAAAAGATTGGATTGAAAAGCTTTTTGGAATTTCTCTCCGTAGCTCTTCGTTCGTGATTGCCCGTTCGAAAGCTTCGCGTTCTGGGTTTGATTCACGACGGTTTGTGCCAACGAGTGGGCGATACGAATCCAAACCTTTTCTTTTCATAGATCGCCGGCTTTTGGCCCTCATGGCTATTGGTTTTGCCGCTTTGACTGCGGCATCGTCACTTTTCATTTTTTGGAGATGTGCGTGGCTGCTTATTGCGGGTGTTGTAGTTGCCTCTGTGGCCGCTTTATGGGTTCCTCAGCCATTTGATTTGATTGCTCGGGCAAGTTTATGGGGAATTCTTGCCGCTGCTGGATTTCGAATTTGGTTGTATGGATATGCAACAAAGGAAATGTCATTCGCAGTTCTTTTAGCAACTTCTTTTTCGGCCTGTTCCTATGGGGATGAGGTTCCTCTGCAGGTGTTTTTTACACCAATTGACGGTGAAACGACGGCACTCGTACCAGAACCGCTTTATAAAGTACTCGCTGGAGCGAGCGGTGAAGTTCAACAATCGCAAACGCGTATTTTGAATTCAAGAATTGAGTTGCCAACAATTGCTGAAGTGACGACGCAGGGCGACCGGGAGGTGTGGTATCTCAAAATATTGGTTGAAACAGATTCAGCAGAATCATTTTTGCTTGACCAGTCTCCTGTAAATGGTCGGTTCGCCAATGAGGGGTTTTTGCTAGATGGAGGAACGCTGAGTGTGTCAATGCCGCCAGACCGTAGCCGAGCCATTATCTCACTCCCTGCAGGAGGAAGGCATAGCCTTGTTGTCCCGCTGGAGCCTGTGGTGAGACGCAGGGGTGATGTAAGTTTCTGCGAGGTAAGTCTGCCGAATTCTCCACAAACAGTAGTCACGGCATCTCCATCGATGGTAATGAGCAATTCCCGGAATGAGAGCAGAGGGATGCAGTGCGAATGGTCAACAGAAGGGGGCGTGTTTCAGCCGGCGCAAACTCTTGCCTCCCTCGATAGATCACTACAAATGTTTCGGGTTCCTGCGGCGAATCGCTTACGGGTTATCCGTTCGTTAGATACAAAAGCAGCGATTACGTCACTCATTCGTCAATCAGAAAGTAGAAACAGGATTACATGGACACCGAATGATATTCTTTTGATGGCAGAGTTTGTAATTGACAGTGGGGATTCGATATTGCCATCATTCTGGATTCAGGCAGACCCCCGTCTTCGTCTCGAAGAAGGTGATGAAGATGAAAGCGTGTCTTCTATCATGCGTGACTTTCATGTGCATTCTTTGGGTAGTGGTGTTTATAGAGTTGATCAAAAGGTGCCGGTTGCAGGTAAAACGACATGCAGGGTCATGTTTCGTTTGCCATCAATAAACCTTGCTGGCAACTTTGAAGTACCGTATGCGTGGATTCGTGGAGTCCAGCGAGATGCACGGGAATCAATCGTAGTACCTCCCGAAGATGCTTCTGTTGAAGTACGGTTTCCGGGGGCAGTGGCTCCCCCACAAATTAATGAAGCTCAAGATGGGGGCTTGCGTTGGTTTTCCGAACGTGTTGGAGGTGGTGACAGTTTTCCTTCCTCGATTCAGGTAAAAGATATTTCCAGCGATCAGTTGGTTTCCATAGAGCCGCCTTTTGGGCTACAGAGACAAGTAACATTTGTGAAAGTGACTCGACAACCTTTTTCTCTGCGTGGCACACAGCAGATTGAAATCCTGGAAAACGGTGAGAAAAACCACGTGGTCTTTGAGGCCACGATTGATGCCAATGGAGTTTCTTGGATCAAGGACAGATTCTCGATTCCAGAGGGGTATCAACTTGAGTCCTGCAAGGTATTTGAGAAGGAAAATGGAAGTGGCATCTCCTCTGAAAATGAAGTGCCATTTGATATTTTCATTGAAGAAGGAGAGCAGAATGCCTTTACACTTATTCTTCAACAGCCTCGTACAGGCACTTTTCTTTTAAGAATTCAGGCAGGTAGTGATTCACGCCTGCCAAGAACCGGTGTATTGCCATTAATACGTTCCTCATCGGCCTCTGGGTTTCCCTATGGCGTTATCTGGAGAGGTACTGTTCAGCGGAACGGCATTCAGGTTTTCACGGATGGAGAAAGCCCAAGAATAGATATGGTGCAGGGGTTTGTGGCTCAAGATAGCGATGGCAGTTCACTTGATCTGCGAGTGGCTGAAGAGAACAGGGGCAATGTGTGGCGTGTTGAGTTGCCATTCAGTAACACCCATTGGTCATATCAAAGTGAGGTGTACACAAGACCCCGCGTAGTGAGCCCACCTCGGTCAAAACTCACTAATGACACTCTTGGCACGATTGACAATGGGAATTCCTCCATTAAATCACAACTCGTTGATGTTGAAGTGCTGATTGATGAGCGTGGTCGGATTGCCGGAGTCTGTTGTATTGAATTGCCTATGTCGGTCCCCGAGGCTCGCGTCCGGATTCCCTCGGGCTTTCGTGTTTTTGAAATGTTACTTGACGGTCGACAGATACAACCGAAAGTCCCTAGCCACGACAGTGCCTTGCAGATATGGACGGTTCCTCTAGGGAATACTTCTTGGCCGCATGAATTGGTGATTGTCTTTGTTGCAGAATTTGATGCAGCAACGATGCAAGGCGAACCCGTGTCATTGGCGTTACCTAATATTGCTGGAATGTCTGTTGAGCACGTGCTGTGGACGATCAATTATCCGGTAGGTCGCTCTGTAATATTTGCTGGCCCAGGAGAAGAGTTTAGTGCGGATATGGCACGAGATATAAGGTCGGAAGTTGAGACAGAACTTGATGGTGTTATCGATAACATAACCTCATCAAGTCCTGCAGATGTAGTATCACGACTTCAGGACTTTCGTCTGAGGCGTCAGAAGCAGGCTGGTGTGGCTCCTTTAGAAGCGTGGGTGGGTAGAGTGCCAGAAATGTCAGGAGGTCGTTTAATCGGACAGCATTCTACGGCAGCATTTCTTCCCAATAATCGGTGGAGAAAGCTGATTGTTAAGCCGGAGTTATTTCAGGGATCTGTAACAATGCGATTTGCAAACCCACGTTTTTCGACAGCAGGACGCGGTGTTGCTACGCTGATTATTTTGATAGCAGGTGCGTGGTCTTTTTGGGCAATTACAAAGTTTGCTGGCCTGGTACTCGAAATCTCCGACCGGTGGTGGCCTGCTGTCGCTGGCGTTGGAGCTATCGGTTGGATTGTTTACCGTGAGCCCATATGGCCGGGATTTATGCTCCTGGTTATCGCTTTAGGAGTAGGATTTGGCCGTTTGCTACGTATGTATTTTAACATTGAACGGCACTCACCTGCTGCAGATCAACCCACTGTGACGTACGGTGAAAATCACCGTGTTGCTGCAACATCAATAACCCGGGTTGCCAGCAACGTACATGAATCATCGACAATAACTCATCACATACCACCTCGTGATATTTAACCTCCGGAGTTAAATTTATAGGCCGAGTTTGTGGGGTCAAAGTCAGCGTCGGTGAAACCATTATTCACTTTGACATTCATGTAGGTATATTCCTCCATGAGAATTGGTTGGCCACCCTGTTCTTTCGGCCAGTCATAAGCTTCGTAGCGGATGGGGATGAGGTGTTCGTCGTCTATGTAGACGCGAGCAAGGTGAAAACGAAAGTTGCGACGAGGTACTGGATGAACAACCTGAACACAGGTGCAAATCCTTCCGTTTACTTTTGCTTTCGGGAAAAAATTGACCTCACACTCACCAAATTGTTTGTCATGCTTGGCGACTTCAACGAGTCGCTTTGCTAGGTTTTCAACACCAAGCTCAGTTATGGGGTAGCGATTACCTTGCATTGCAAGCATGCTTTGAGGTTTCAGGGAAACTGTGCCAACCATGGCACGAACACCACTTCCGGCGTGGGCCAGCATGTTTCCATCGTTTTTGCCATCGCAATAGATAACTTCCTGGCCCTTTACTGCATCAGGAGCAAGAAAGTAAAGGTACACACTAAACGGTTTGTGACGAATTTTTGCAAACATGTATTCGTGTGGTTGAAGCTCGCCATTGATGCGCTCTCTTTTGACAACTGTACAGGAGTAGTCCGTGATGTTGGCACGAAGACTATCAAGGCCTTTTGCAGCAAGAGCGAGGGCAGGCTCCAGAGGATGCTCTCCTTGAGTGGTATTGGCTACTGCATCATCAGCTCCAATATTGCCCTGAGCGGTGTCACCATTAGGCACCATGCCCGGCTGAGTGGCTTGAGTCTCTTGCGCTTTCACGGTGCCCAGAAGAACACTGCAAAGAGAAATCCATACACATGCTCTGCAGAAAAGTGTCCGGTCGAAAAAGACTCGGTTGTTGACAGTTTTTTTGATCGCAGTCATCCATGATCTGCTCATACCTATCTCCTCTTATCTGGGGTGGCCAGTAAATCTTGCATACCGACCCGCCGCTGGAGAGCGGCAATAATATTGTTCTGAAAAACTTTGAGTAATATCGCTGTGTGGGCAAGCATTACATTCAGCAGATTGCAGTAGCACGACCGATCAATACAAATGAAACGATCCAACGAACTCCTGCGATCCATACAAATACAATCCAGTGACCTACTCCGGGAAGTTAGCGATCCTTTGGAATGTAGGAAATGGCAAAAAATGCACATTTTGGTGTGTTTTTACCGAACGTACGAAATTTCGCGTATCATTAGGTTTCTGATAGCCTTCGCACATTCTCTCTGCTCTCTACTTTCACATGCAATCCTGTCAACCCTTGGTTACTGCATCACCGTTCGAAGTGTACCGGATTATTTCTCGTCCGTTCTACGAGAACACGTACGTTGTAATACAGTCCAAGTCGAAGGATTGTCTGATTGTTGATCCTGGTTTTGAGCCTGACGCTGTCATTCGGTTTGTTGATGAACATAAGCTTGCCCCCATAGCTATTGTGCTTACGCACGGACATTCAGATCACATTGCTGGCGTTGCCTCAATTAAGCAGCAATGGCCCTCAACTCCTGTGCTTATAGGTCACGGCGATGCAGCAAAGCTCTCTGACCCAGTTGCGAATCTTTCAGCTGGATACGGCATTGATGTCATCAGCCCTCCGGCAGACGCAGTTTTGCGTGAGGGAGAGGATTTGCAGGTGGGAGATTTTCGTGCCACGGTAGTGGAAATTCCCGGTCATTCTGAAGGCCATGTAGTCTTCTGGTTTACGAGTGATCCAATTCTTGTGTTTGCTGGCGATGTGTTGTTTCATGAGGGTATTGGGCGCACCGATTTCCCTGATGGTGATTTTTCATCACTCGAATCTGGGATTGTGAACAAACTTTATAAACTTCCTGACTCTGCAATAGTTTTGCCCGGTCATGGTGAGCCAACAACTATTGGTCACGAGAAGAAACATAATCCTTTCGTTCCACTTCCGTAATCTATTTCCTGACGACAACTAAACTCTTATGCTTGCACCAGCTGACATGCCAACACTCCCGCTCGACAAATCAGCCCGTCGGTCGACGCTGTGTAAAATTACTGGCCTTGGATTGGCTGGCGTAGCGAGGCTGCTAGCAGGGGCCAGTATTCGCTGGATTGCTAGTCAGCCTGATACGTGTCAACGAGTTTATTTCGCAAATCATACAAGTCATCTTGACGCGTTGTTGATTTGGGCATCGCTCCCACGGTTGGTTCGGGAAATTACACGTCCTGTAGCAGCCAAGGATTATTGGTCTCGTGGGGCTTTAAGGAGATGGTTGGCTGAAGAGGTGTTCAATGCAATTCTTATTGATCGAACAGATATCAAAGTTCATCAGAGTCCGGTTGATCTTATGTTGCGTCAGGCTGGGGAAACACGATCACTCATAGTTTTTCCCGAGGGAAGCCGTAGTACCAGTGGAGAAGTTGGTGAGTTTAAAAGTGGGCTTTATTATCTCGCAAAAAAGCGTCCTGAAATTGAACTCATCCCCGTTCATATAGACAACCTGAATAGAGTGCTGCCTCGAGGAGAATTCTTGCCCGTTCCTTTGCTTTCTTGTATCAGTTTCGGACCTCCACTCTGGTTGGAACGAGATGAATCCAAGCTAGACTTTTTGGCAAGAGCACGCAGGGCAGTTTTATCTCTGAAGGAGTAGATTCAGTGTTCATTGTGATAGTAACGATCTAAGAAGGTGTGTTCTAAGTGAATGATATTCGTACCATTGCTTTAGTAGCAGGTGTTTTGCTCTTGCTTTCAGTAGTTACAGGAGTAGGCCAATTTTTAAAGCGGCATCCTGATAGGGGTATTGATGCGGCTGCAGTGAGAACATTTAATATGAGAATTCGCGGCTGGTGGGTGTTGTGTACAGTCCTAGCCGCTGCTTTTTGGCTTGGGTCAACTGCAACAGTCACGCTGTTCGGATTTGTTTCTTTTTGGGCGTTGCGGGAATTCATTACGCTGACGCCAACTCGTAAGGGTGACCACCGTGCACTATTCTGGGTGTTTTTTCTTTTTACTCCACTGCACTATGTGCTTGTTGGGCTGAATCGATACGACATCTACAGTGTTTTCTTGCCCGTCTATGCAACGCTTTTCGTTTTAGCAAGGGCAGCAGTTGCCGGTGACTATAAGCGGTTCTTAGAGAGGACGGCAAAAATCCAGGCGGGTCTTGTCGTATGCGTTTACTGTTTGTCATTCGCGCCGGCGCTACTCGAACTCCGTGTCAGTAGGGGGGCGGAGGGTTTAAGCCAGCTGAGTAGTCGTGATGCTAATTTCCGGTTGCTTTTCTTCTTAATTCTTCTCGTTCAGTTTGCAGATTGTATGCAGTATGTATGGAGCAGAATGTTGGGTCAACGATTAGTCGCTGCTGCAGTAAGTTCCAATCGGACGTGGGAAGGTTTGCTGGGTAGTGCGACGAGTACTGCGCTTCTTGCAGCGGTGCTATGGTGGGCTGCGCCTCCATTTCAGCCTTGGCAAGCGGCAATCGTTGGGTTGGTTGTCGCTGTTATGGGATTCGCTGGAGGTATGACAATGTCAGCGATTAAGCGAGACCGCGGCGTTAAAGATTATGGGACGCTTGTTGTGGGCCATGGTGGCGTGCTTGATCGAATCGATTCGATCTGCTTCGCAGCACCGGTTTTCTACCACATGACAGTCTTTGTTATTGGTAGCTAGTTTGTCTTTGACTTCTGTTGAGTGCGTTGTGCGCGCTGGACGTAGATTGATTGGCGGGCGGCGGTTGCAGAGATTCTGTTTTGAGTCGATCCGTTGATGTTTGTCGTGTCCGGGCTTTGACCACGTGTAGTTTGTGCAATATCTCGAATCTGTGGGATTGCGGCGGCTACAGATGCAGGTGG
>JABHNP010000020.1 GCA_018694455.1 Planctomycetaceae bacterium
GGAACTTTGACCAATGGTTGTTTTTCTAAAAAATCCGCCGGAAATAGTCCCTGAAACTGATTAGCTTCTGGACTTGAGTGAAAATAATGACTGAGATCATGAGTCATGTACTCACTGTTGTACGTTGAATAGGTATCAACCTGATGAAGATTTCCGTACGCATCATGAATAGCAATATCGAACGCACTCATAACAATAAGCGCAGCGAGATACGGCATTGGTTCGGCGGAATGCCCCTTATTAAATGCTTCAAGGACGAATGGTGGCCGCTCTGTCAAAAACACATGACTGATTTCCATCGGATGACCAGACGCATTTACTTCCACAAATGACTGGGCAGCAAACTCGCAAAATACAACCATCGCTTCATATCGCTCGTCATACGAAAGTGTTGCACTTGGCCAGGCCCAAGTGACCGAGAGTGGAGTCTCTCCCCAACCTTCTGCACGATGCCCCTCTGAGTTCACCACCTCTGCTGATACTCGCAGACAATTAACGTGCGACACAGATTCACTGCCAAACTTCAGTGGCATTCGCATCTCGACTGGAAGGAAGTAGTACCGGAAAGACTCTAGTTGGACGTTTTTTAATGAAGTACTTGTAGCCATGGAATCTGCAAATATGGATTGGGTTTAGAATTTCTTTGCGATCGAGGGGATTTTGTCTTTCACACCCTCTTAGGCAGTTTTGATCACGACGTGTCATGCATTCACCCACCGGATTGCAGACGGCCTGAAATATCGCCGCTCCATTGTCACCTAAATTCAGCCAAAAGTGAGCACCGTTCGAAATAATAGTGCGATACAACCCACTCCCAAATACTAGGCTGTTGTTTCCCGGATTCAGAATAACAACGCGTTTCACCTCCTTTTCACTGCTTTTTTGCAAAAAAATGACAAATGCCGATTTTCAGATTGGAATGAACACGATACACTCAGGCACTAGTTGAGACTGAGTCTCAGTATCGACAAGGAGGTTTGTCTAATGGCTGATTTTGATTTGACATGGGCCAAGGGCGTTCGCTCTCTGCTGAAACAGGGTCTTTTTGCGGAAGCGGTTGCTCATACCGAGCAGGCATTGCACTGCCCAGGCAACGACACAAACGGCCGGCTTGTACAGCTTCACGGATTGACTCTTTACGTCAACGGTGAACACGACGCGGCTCGCAATGCGTTTGAATCCGCCCTGCTTCTTTCTCCACTCACAGCCGAATCTTTGCTGGCTCTCGCAGACCTCTACGTTAAAAATAGCCAACAAAAAGACGCACGTGTCTCACTCACCATACTCGTTGAAGACATTGATACTGTCCCCGCCGAGCTTCTACCTCGTATCGCGGGCTTGCTTGGCAAAGTTAATGAAACACGAAAAGCCCTCTTTGTGTGCTATCGCATTGTTGATAACGATTCTGATTGTGATGAGGCTATTTTCGCAGCCGCTCATTACATGCGCAAACTCGGTTACTCGCCGAAAGCCGTCATCGGCATGATGCGTCGAGCTGTCTCGCTCGCTCCTGATAACTGTAATTATCGCCGCTCACTCGCCGCGACACTCAGTATCAATGGTGACATTAAAGCAGCGTATTCTCTATTCACAACAATCTCAACAGATGACATCTGCTGCAGAAACTGCCTGCGATTGATGGCAAATGTATTCAAAGAATTTGGAGACTCAGAACGACTCACTGAGTGCAAAGAAAGACTTTTCGAAATAGACAGCAGTGCCTCATAACAAAGGTGAGTTGAAATGAATATGGTATCACTTGTTTTCACACACCTCGTTGTAGGAGTACTCATATCTGCCGCTGTTGCTTTGGGAATGGCGATTCCCCCCGCAATATTTTGGTTCCTCCACCACTTACGCCTCTAGATGATATTGTGGTATTTCAGCTGCCCCACGCACCTAACACACCGAAGGAAATATAACCCGATACCTTGATAAGGTTTCTGCAAGGCAGTCCACACAACACCAGAATATGCGACACCAACAGTAACAATCTGCAATTCTTTTCTTTCCTGAATACAATGAGATGTCTACCATTGTTTTGATGAATTACTTCTTTTTGAGACTTCACAATGCAAAAACGGTTCATGACTCTCAGCCGCCCTGATCTCGATCGAATCATCATGATGGCATGGGAAGATAGAACTAGTTTTGATGCAATCCGCGAACAGTTTGGGCTTTTTCCTGGAGAAGTCATCAAACTGATGCGACAGGAACTGAAACCAAGTTCTTTCAAACTATGGCGTCGAAGAACTCAGGGCCGTTTCACCAAACACGAGGCCAAATTTATAAATTCCCCCTCGGGTGGTGAACCTAGACGGTTCCGTTCGAAATCACAGCGAGGCTAATCTTGCCTGCTGTGGACCCTCACAAGCCCTCTCCTCACAAGCCCTCTCCTCACAAGCCCTCTAATGTATTCCGAATTTTGATCCGTACTCATGGCATATCGAGCCGATCATGAAGCCGAATCATCATTTCCTGTACCACTCCCGGATGAGCATCGGCAACGTTTTTAGTTTCTCCTTGATTCTTGTGATCGTAGAGTTCGGCATATCCATTGGCATGAACGATAAGCCGGTATTGATCAGTTCTTATGGTCTGCCCTTTGCTCGAATATGCAACGGCCACATCTCCAATTTTTTCTGGTTGTTTCAAGAATGGCTGCAATGATTTGCCTTGTACGAATTCCGGAACAGAAACGTTTGTAAGTTCGCACAACGTTGGGAAAACATCGAGCGTCTCCACTATTGCCTCAGTAGCTTCACCAGGCATCTCAATTTTTGGATGAGCAATGATCAAAGGCGACCGCAGTGATTCCTCAAAAAGGGTATGTTTGCCCCACACAGCATGCTCACCCAAATGCCAACCGTGATCGCCCCACAAAACAATGACCGTATTGTTCTCAACACCGACTTCGTGAAGCGTCTTGATAATTCGTCCAACAGATGCATCTGCATACGTTACACAGGATGCGTAATGCTTTCTGACATCCGTTGCAAAATCAGAATCATCTATCGGATTTCGCTCCCAGCGGTTGTATTTCATGAACTCACCTGAGCCATGCCATGTTGTTTTCCCGGTGGGTTTTTTAGGATGAGGAATCTCGGGGAGTTTCACGTTGGCGTACGGCCTCAGATACTTTGCTGGTGCACCAAAGGGCAAGTGTGGCCGTAGAACACCAATTGCCAGAAAAAATGGCTTTTCTGCTGCTGCGAGTTTTTGCAGTTGCCGGACGCCTTCGGTCACAGAAACACCATCTGGATAAATTGCGTCCAAACCCTCAACCGACTGAAAAACATCCATGTTTTTTGCATCGCTACGAATCTCACCGTTGGCGAGGCCGTGCATCCAACCCCGCGGGTGCTGCCAATCGCCTGGTGGCAGTAGATGTTGATCCCATGACTTTGGCATTTCAAGCTCGCTCGAATCGTTCCAGTCTTTTCCCCCACAACCTCCCGGGTGATGCGATACCTTACCGACGGATACTGTTGTGTATCCGTGCTGTCGAAACCATGCGGGCATCGATGCCGGCACACTGCCTGGCTGATTCTGTATCTGCTTTGCTCGCTGAAACAACGCATGATTACTCACAGGACCATATCGCCCGGTAAGAAGAGTATACCGTGAGGCTCCGCACGTAGGAGCTTGCACGTAATGACGACGAAAAATTCGTCCCCGAGAAGCGAGTGCATCAATGTTTGGTGAATGAATATAGTCAACGCCAAAACACTGAAGCTCTGGACGCAAGTCATCCACACAGATCATGAGAATGTTTGGTGGTGGGGAAGCTGCGGTACTGACACTGCAAAAGACTAGTGTGAGGAGAAAAGGAGAGATCGCTCGCATGAAATACCTCGTATCACTCAGACTTGATAAACAGGCGGAAGAGGACGTCCCCTACCAAAAAATACTCGCGTATCCTGACCACAATGGTTTTACTCAAGCACAGTAAAAGTACTCATTGCGGATGAACCAAACTAACATAGAACCTTTCTGAAAAAGAATCCATTCACTGCTTTCCCTGAACCCAACCAGTGATTCTTATGAAGAATTGAATACTCGTCTTGTTGTTTCAGCCTACGTAGTAAACCGGGCGAATCGTCGCACGTGTGGCTGGAGCAGCACTGTAAGCAATACGATTCCAGTACCGATGTAAAAGAGAGGTGTCAAATCCTCATATTCTTTGAACAAGACAGCAGCCAGAAGTATTGCATACACGGGCTCCAGATTAAGCATCAGGAGCGTACTGAATGCGCTGACGTATCGTAATGATTGAATCCACATCACAAAAGGAAGCAGCGTACAAGCTACAGCCAAAACAAGAAGCCAGACTGCATCCATCGGAGTCGGCATGGTTAGGCCACTGAGAATAGCCGGTATACCAAGCACAACAACGCCAGCAGCCATCTCAATACAGGTGATCGAAAATGGATCATTGTTCGTGGCAAATCGTTTATTCAGAGTGGTAAAAATTGCACTCAACAATGCAGCGACCACACCGATGACTATGCCAAGCCTCATCTGCAGTGGTACCCCACCGACGATCAATACGACTCCTGGTACGGCGAGAACCCCAAGAAAAAGTTCGGCTCGCTCATGAGGTCTCCGCATGAGAACTGGCTCTATTATCGCCGCAAATATTGAACCCAACCCAAGGCACGACACCGCAACCGAAGCATTTGAAATTTTTATAGACGTATAGAAAGCGTACCAGTGCCCCGCAACAACACAGCCTATTCCTAAAAATATAACAATAGAACGCAATGACATGGCACGTAGGCCACCCCACGTCCTTCGCACCACGAGAAGTACGCCTACAACAAGAGCCATCCTCCACGCGACAAGTTGCAAGGCTGGCAAAGAGATCAGGCGTCCAAGAATCGCTGTCACTCCCCAAAGGATTACGCAGGCATGAAGACGAAGATATGCTTGTCGTTGTAGTACCGCATGTGTTGGGTAGCCTGAGCTACCACGCTCAGTTTGTCGCATGCTAAACTTCATTTAAGATATCTTGTCTCGCCATGGCTCGTCGCATCATGATACTAGCGGCGGATGAATGGCGGGTCATGCTTCCGGATGGAGCGTATATTGTTGGGTGCATATTCTTTGGGTAATTCGTGGCGATGTATGTTGGAAGAGATGTAGCGTGGAAGAATAGCGTATTGGCACCCACAACGCATTGTTGTCGTAAATTTACCATCGGAAAGGAGAACTGCCTTATGTTACGGCGATTACTCTGGCTCACTCCAACTTACTTTCTGCTTTTCCAATCTTTTGTACGACCACAGGGAACTGCTGATGATTACCGGCGAGCTCAAGAAATCCGTTCGAGTTTCCCAAAGGCTTTTAGGGAATCTACGTTTAAATATCATTGGTCTGAAAAAGGATTAATTTTTGAAGACAAAAGCCATGGGGAACCTCGATATCGTGTTATTCATTTCAACCCTAGTGACCTATCGAGCGCTACACCACAAAAGATATTCATTGATCACCATGATCACTCCGAACTTGAGCCAAAAAAACTATGGTCCAAAAGTTCTGGACATAAAATTCCAGTCACGATTACATTCCAAAACACATTTGATCGGTCAGTCAGAATTTTCTGGGTCACATTCGACGGAAAACTGAAACCTTACGGCGACGTACCAGCTGGCGAACGCCGCTCAATTTCCACCTATGATGGCCATCAATGGGTACTGGATTTTAGTGCAAACAAACTGGCTGGAATTTTCTCAACCCTTGAATGGGACTGCATTGCAACGCTAAACCCAAAATCACAGCAGTACGCCATGGATGGGTTTCGTGGCGTGACTACGCAAGCAAACAAAGACAAAATCCAACCAATAGAAAAACTCTTTGTAAAAAATCATAACGTTTGGTTACGAAGTGATAACCAAGAAAATCAACTCACAAAAGATGGGCATCAGGGTGACGTATTCCTGAATAATTTTCACTACTCACCAAACAAAGAATACGCACTTGGATTTCAAGAAACCCAGATCAAAAAGCGTCGGATCCCACTTCTTACGTCAGCACCTGAGGATCAGGTGCAGCCAACCATGCGGTGGATTAACTACGCGAAGCCCGGAGACTCCGTCCCGCAGCGCCGTCCAAGACTATTTCATCTTGTTAAAAAACAAGCAGTGCCTTGTGACGACCATGCCTTTCTGGATTCGTGGAGTGTCCGGTTCCTGCGATGGGCACCAGACAGCAGTCGAGCATACGTTCTCTTCAATAAAAGGGGACATCAACAGCTCACGCTTCGATCAATCGATCCCAAAACAGGCCGTCTTCAAGATATCGTTCATGAGACATCAAAAACATTCATTGACTACTCACAGAAAACAATGATTCGCTGGATTGACTCC
>JABHNP010000353.1 GCA_018694455.1 Planctomycetaceae bacterium
ATACTGTTGATCGAATTTTTGCATGGAATGAGTCACGCGATTTAGCAGCATTAAAATTTGGGTTTTCTGCCAAAGGTGATGGCTATGCAAACCTCACGTTGGAAGTCAACAACCCCATGATAGGCGAAGATGTTGTAGCGATTGGTTCACCCTCGCGAGGTGGGCTCAATTCAATGACCAAGGGCATTGTCAGTAATCTTCTTTTTGACGACGACGATTTAGTGTTCATCCAAACAGATGCGGCAATTAATCCGGGCAATAGTGGTGGACCACTAATAAATCTGCGAGGTGAGGTTGTTGGACTCAACACCTGCATTGCAAGCAGCTCGGGCGGTAGTGAGGGTATTGGCTTTGCGATCCCTATCTCGATGGTGATGTTTGTAGCCCGCCAGCTCGTAGAAACCGGGACAGTGTCTCGGGCCTATCTCGGCGTTGCTCTCGATAAAAAATTTGCCCTTACCACAGCCCATGATCTCGGAATGACTCGGCCAGTTGGCGCCCTCGTCACCGGCATCACACCTGGTTCTCCTGCAGAACAAATTGGACTACTACCGAATGATGTAATCTTAGAGTTTGATGGTGAACCAATTGACGATGATGACCATCTTGTAAGTTTAGTCAGCATGACTCCTACGAACGAGGAGGTGCGAATACGTGTTTTCCGGAACGGTCAGCCTCTATCGCTTGAGGTAACCGTAGCTTCTCGTGAAGCATTCGAGCAGCAAAAATAAACATGCCTTCAAGCAAGGCTTACCTATCGTTCCGCTTGCTGAGAAAACTTCACAAGGTCGTGCAATTTTTGCTTTGCCTTTCCGGTATCAATCGCTTGCTCAGCGAGCACCCTCGCCTCCGGAAGACTAGCCGCACTGCCAGCCGCCCACAACACCGCAGCGGCGTTGAGAAGAACTACGTCACGAGCTGGGCCGAGTTCACCAAACAACACTGTTGCAATGCATGCCGCGCTCTCAGCAGCATTAGCTACAAGGAGATCCTTTCTTTTTGATCCAGAAGCCGTTCTGATGCCAAAGTCCTCAGGAGTCCAATACAGCTTCCTGCATTCTCGAGATGAAACGTCGATTACTTGTGTTGGTGCAAAAAGCCCAACTTCATCGACACCATCTTCCGAAGAAACGATGACGGCTCTTTGTAGACCGGCAAGCTGAGCTGCTCTGGCTACCGCCTCTTCTGCCCCCGGGCGACCGACACCAATGACCTGAACCGTGACAGGGGCCGGATTACATAACGGACCAACGAGATTAAATACCGTTGGCTTTCCGACACGGCGACGCACTGGCCCAACTTTTGCCATCGCCGGATGGTGTGCCGGAGCATAGCAAAAACAAATCCCCACATTCGCAAGGCACTCAGCCACCACCTCCACTGGAATGTCGAGAGACACACCAAGATGTTCAAGCACATCCGCCGAGCCTGTCTTGCTTGAAACTGCACGATTGCCATGCTTAGCGACGGAGAGCCCCGCTGCTGCTACAACGATTGCCGTTGCTGTTGAAATATTAAAAGTACCTGAACCATCACCACCAGTTCCGCAGGTATCAACAATTGGACCAGGAACAGTTGTCTTCAATGGCACCATCCGTTGTCGCAGTGCATCAACAACACCGATAATTTCCTCGGGCGATGGCATCCGCGTGGTTGAACCTTCAAGCCAGGCTTCAAAGTCAGCGAGTGGCATTTGGTTCTCGAGCACTATGTCGAGAAGCCTGGTGATTGTAGCCCGGTCAAGCGACTCCCCTTCACGGCCTGCTTGCGAAACCTGCCGACGCACTTGATTGATGAGAATATTGTCCATTTTTCATCCCACAATAAACCAAAAGCAATTGAACCCTCAAAGACAGTACGGCACCACCGGAAATCGCGGCCCGCAAGCTTACAGACTACTACACTTCACTCCGATAATGTCATGTTTCCGTACTCGACATGGAACGCTACCATGCCGTCATGGCAAAAAAAGTAATTATTGATGTAGACCCAGGAATCGACGATGCCATAGCCCTCGCTATTGCATTATTTGACCCTCGCTTGGAAGTTCTTGCTGTCACTGCAACCGGTGGAAATGTCTCTTCGGAGCAGGCCACAAACAACCTCCAAGCGATAATCGCATATCTTGATCCACCCCGAACTCCACGGATTGGAATTGCCTTAGAAAATACCATCCTCCCGGAGCGAGCAGTGACCATGCACGGCCCCGACGGATTAGGTGGCCTCCACCTACCTGAAGTTCCCCTGCACAGCGCGCACGCCGCAGAAAAAGTTATGTGGGAGACGATTCGGGCTCATCCCCGAGAAGTCACCTTCCTCGGCCTCGGGCCACCCACAAATCTATCTCGCTTGCTCCGACGTGACCCCAGTATTGTTGAATTACTCGGTGACACGATTCTGTGCGGGGGGACGCTGCATGCACACGGTGGAGCTAGCCCGGTTGCAGATTTCAACTTTTATTGCGACCCCTTAGCCGCCCGTCACGTTGTTTGCGAACCCTTTAAAAAATCTTTAGTTCCCTTAGAGACAACATCGCAGGTAACCTTCGGACTCGAGATGCTTGAACAACTTCCTGATGCGTTTACACGTGCTGGGAAAATTTCCCATCGCATGCTCAGCCATGCATTTCGTGCACACCGACAACTCTTAGGCAGTGAGGGTATTCATCTTCATGATGTTGTTGCTCTTGTTGCCGTAACGAACCCAGAGCTCTTTCACCAAGAAACTGTTGCGGCTGACGTTGAGATTGCTGGTGAGCTTACAGCAGGAATGCTGGTTATAGACCGTCGTCACGTCCCACAATGGAAACCGAACCTTGACGTATTCACCCACTGCGACTCAGCAGCTGTGAAAGATTGTATCCTGCGGGGACTTCGGTCGGCAGCTGACTCAACACCCTAAAGACAAAAAAAGAGAGAGCAACAATACTGTTCCAAAAAGATCACGATGTAAGAAGACTTTGACATAAAGTGATGCAGTGAATTATATGATTTGCGAGACGCTCAACCATCAGTCTTTACGTGGACGGTCATCGACGGGCGTTTGTGGGTAGACACGACTCAGACACCACATACGCACTCTTTGTACGAACCCATAAATGCAAAGCCATGGAAGGAAATAACCGATTGCATACACCCATCCAAAAAACAGGGCAAATACTTTTGAAGCACCGTGATCTGGCATCTCGGCAACCACAGACGCTCCAAAAACCAGCATCCACCCCACCATCAGCATTATAAAAATGACAACCCACCAAGGCATACGGCTTGGTTGCACTGCTCGGACAACCAGGAGAACCATTGGCAGGAAAATGAAACTGCCTAAGCAAATTGCCGCAAGTATGTCTTTTATATATCCCATGCTACGCCATGCAGCCTCTTGCAGCCCCAAACGCCTTTGCCAATCATGCCAGTGGAACGACCATTCCATCATGGGCTAACTCCATACCTATCGGTAGGGAGGATGCAACTTTTGCATGATCGATTTCATGTGACATATGGACGAAGAGTGTCCTGCGGGCTCCAATTCGATCAGCCTCTTTCACTGCCTCATTAATCGAAAAATGTGTCGGGTGATGCGATGGTCGCAAGCAATCCAACACAAGAGTATCGAGGCCTTCGAGCAACGGGCGGGTCTGCTCCGGAATTTCATTCGTATCGGTGCAGTATGCAACGTTCCCTATCCGAAAGCCCAGCACCTCAAAAGCGCCATGATGCAAACGTAATGGCACAACAGTCGCCCCAAGCAAGTCAAAGGGAGCCAAGCCAATTTGATGGAGGGTCATCTTTGGAAGACCTCCTCCAATTACAACAGGTTCCTGAAAGGCATAGTCGAATGCTCGACGAATCCGCTGCTCTACACGCGGTTCACAATACACCGGCAGAGCACCACCTTTCTGAAAACACAGCGGCCGAATGTCATCGAGCCCATACACATGGTCTACGTGATCATGGGTGTAGAGTATTGCATCAACCGACCCAATTCTTTCTCGCAAAAGCTGCGCACGAAGATCAGGCGTGGTATCGATCAGCAGTGTTCCCTCAGGCAAACCAAAGACCACGCTCGTTCGCGTTCTATGGTTTCTTGCATCACTACTTGTACAGGTAGCACAACCACAGCCAACAACTGGCACTCCGACGCTTGTACCAGTGCCAAGGAAAACCAATTCACCCAGCAGGCATCGGCTTAACGCAACTTTAAAGTGGGACGAAGACATAAGAACAGGGACCGCTTCTCGTCTGTAAATCTCTTTCGAATCATACGTCTTCCATAAAACGTACCAGATTTCAAAGGTCTCCGTGCAGCACCACCGAAGAAGAACTCTGCCTCATGAGACGCACTTCTCAACGCAATAGAACAATGATTTCACATTACATCTCAAGTATTCTTCGAATCCTCACGTTTTCAGAAACCTCACACGTGACACTTTTTATTGAATTATTTTGTTTTGCTGTTTTGGACTTACTACAAAAATTGCGTCGTGCTAATTCTCAGATTGCATGAGGGCAGCCAATTTGATGGACTGGCAAAGATTTTCATCCTGCGCACGCTGCCTGCTGCTACACGCTCTGCCTGATTACTTTTTCCTGTCGATCTATAAAATAACTAAATCACCAAGCCAGATAACTGGACTACCGGATAACTGAACTAAGTGAGCGACTAAGTGAGCGACTAAGTGAGCGACTAAGTGAGCGACTTGGTGAGCGACTTGCAAAGTGGGCTCTTGCGAAAGATTATAGCCACGCCCTCGTTTATTCGAGAACTCTTTATTGGTCTATCGAGGTCAGGGATGGGACGAGCCGAATTGTATTTTATCGATGCGGTGACGGGCTTCGCACACGAGATGGCGGCACACTTAAACAATTCGGGCTGGGAGCAGATCAGGCCTGCTATTGGGCTGATGCGAATATTGGCGGCACTGATGGCGCGTTGATAAGCGGTGCTCATGTTCACAAACTGGTCGCGGTGCGTTCCGCAGAGGCAGCCGATCCTCAAGGTGCAAATCTAACCAACAATAGCGACTTGACGGAGTCACGACCTGCCGGCTTCCGTTTGCCGCACCAGTGACTAGGCCTAGGATAATGTCGAAGCACTGCCTAATTGAAGGGCCGTAATCTAAAGACCGTGCAAGCCTTCGACAGAAAAAGCAACTGACTCGGCTTGAAGACCCACAATTCCAAAGCTTAGCGAGACGTTTTGATACGCGTAGAACGTACCGCAAACACTAAAAAAAGTGCTCTAGCCGGGCACCTTCAGCAACGGGCAGTTCCCCTTACTAATTTCGCAGACCGCTGGGAACATCACCGTTTCCGGCACTATTTCACGATTTGCGAAACTCGCAGACCGTCAAAACCCAAAACAATCGGCAGATAGACCTCGTCTTTCTGAAAATAAAAATTGGGAGTAACCTTGACCCCCTGCCACTATCGCTGTGAGAATTAGATATATTGGTACATAAGGAGCACCTTCCTGCGTGCTTCCCAAATAATGATGTCACCATGCGTTCGACAAGCGGTAAAGTTGAAGACCGCAGAGCACAAATGTCAGCTATTTCCTCTCCTCTTACATTACGATCATGGAACAACTGGAACGCATCTGGGACGCTGTTACTAATTTTGCAGCCGCTATAGGTTCATGGGTCGAGCGATCCATCACAGGTCTCTTTGGTTCATCAAATGCTCGTTACCTCAAACGATTAGAACCACGGATTGAAGCAATTAACTCGCTCGAGCCGCGCTACGAGGCTATGACTGATGCTGAACTGCGTGCTCAGACTGATGAAATGAAACGCCGCCTCTCGGCCGGTGAAACTCTTGATGACCTGCTCATAGAAGCCTTTGCGGTATGCCGTGAAGCTGGTCGTCGTTTCCTCAGCATGAGGCATTACGACGTGCAGCTTATCGGAGGCATGGTGCTGCACTCTGGCAATATTGCTGAAATGATCACTGGAGAAGGCAAGACACTCGTTGCAACACTGCCGGCTTACCTCAATGCTCTCGAGGGCAAGGGCGTGCATGTGATTACAGTCAATGACTATCTCGCTCGTCGCGATATGGAATGGATGGGCCCACTGTACATGGGGCTCGGCCTCACAGTTGGAGCTATCCAATCTGGCATGGAGTCCGACGAGCGCCAAGAATCATATGCCTGTGATATTACCTACGGAACCAATAATGAATTTGGTTTCGACTACCTACGAGATAATATGCGGATGGCGGCACGAGGCGACGAACGCTTCCCCCGTCAAATGCAGCAGTCTCAGGGGCGGCTAAACTTTGCAATCGTTGATGAAGTTGACAACATCCTTATCGATGAAGCGCGAACACCTCTTATTATTTCAGGCCCCGCCCACGACGACGTCACAAAGTACGCCAGAGCTGACAAGGTGGCTCGTCAACTGAAAGCAGACGATCATTTTGAAGTCCAAGAGAAAGAACATACCGTCAGTTTGACAGAGTCCGGAGTTAGGCAAGCAGAAAAACTTGCCGGTGTAGAAAGTTTCTATACTGCAGGCAATATGGAATGGCCGCATCTCATAGACAATGCTCTGAAAGCACATTTCCTTTACAAACTCGACGTAAACTACGTTGTCCAGCAGGGTGACGTTGTTATTGTCGATGAGTTCACCGGGCGGCTTATGCCGGGGCGTCAATGGTCTGACGGTCTTCATCAGGCAGTGGAAGCAAAAGAAGGGGTTCGCGTCAAAGAAGAGTCACAAACTCTTGCAACGGTTACATTGCAGAACTTCTTCAAACTCTACAACAAGCTCGGCGGAATGACCGGAACCGCAATGACTGAAGCTAATGAGTTCTGGAAAATATATAAATTGGATGTTATTGCTATTCCACCGAATCGTATTCTTCAGCGAAAAAATCATTCCGACGTTATTTTTCGAACTGAACGCGAAAAATGGGTCGCCGTAGCTGATGAAATCGAGCGGATCAACCGCTGGGACTCAGTCAATCTTAAAGACAATACTTGGATCACTGGAAAAATCGCGAACGACTCTGAAAAGGGCGTTGAGCTTGAACTCAAAGGAACCAAAAAAACGGAGCATATCCCGGCTGAAAAAATCCAAACCATCCAGCGTAAAGGGTTACCCATTCTTGTCGGAACAGTATCCATTGAAAAAAGTGAGCGACTCGCATCCCTTCTCGACAAACGTGGGGTCGATCATCAAGTCCTTAATGCCAAACAACATGAACGTGAAGCGGATATTGTCGCACAGGCAGGGCGACTCGGTGCGGTAACAATTGCTACGAATATGGCTGGCCGAGGCACTGATATAATTCTAGGTGGCAATGCTGAAACGATGGCTTGGGCTCAGTTGCAACACACCTATCAGACCCGGCTCGACGTTCCAAAAAATGAATGGGATGCTCTTGTGACCAGCATTTCCGACCGTGAAAGCATGAAATCTGAGGGTAACAAAGTCCGTGAAATGGGTGGGCTTCAAATTGTCGGAACTGAACGACACGAATCACGACGAATTGACCTTCAACTCCGAGGTCGTTGTGGTCGCCAAGGTGACCCAGGGAGCAGTCGCTTTTACCTCTCACTCGAAGATGACCTCATGCGGATCTTTGCTGGAGAGTGGGTGAAAAACATACTCACCCGACTAGGCATGCAGGATGGCGAAGCCATTGAAAGTAAGATGGTAACTCGACGAGTCGAAGCTGCACAGAAAAAAGTTGAGGAGAGAAATTTTGAAATTCGTAAAAATCTTCTTGAATACGACGAAGTAATGGACGAGCAACGGAAACGTGTCTACGGTTTCCGGCAGCGAGTTCTCGACGGCCGTGAGGTCGAGGGTGAGGGTGAAGTACATGATGATCGTGATGGTGAGTGCCGCGAACTCATCCTTGAAATGGTTGATCGACAAATTGATCAACACATCGATACGTTTCTTGATAGAGACTATGGGGCACAGGCATTTTCTGGATGGGCTTCATCGCAACTTTCGTGTGAACTGGATAGTGCGGATTTTCGTGGATTAAGTCCCGGTGAAGCTATCCGGATCGCTCATGAGCAAGCAACCCGACAGGCCGAGGCACAGATCTTTGAGGCTGTCGAGGAAAACCTCCCTCAAAGTGAAGACGAACGCGACTGGAATTGGTCCGCACTGGCAAGTTTTGCAAACGCGAGATGGAAGCTTTCATTAAATGATCGTGATCTTAAACGAGTCGGCCGGAATGACGTGGCTGAATGGCTCCAACAAAAAGCCAGTGAAGCTGTTGCAAAAGCTGACCTAAGTGATGGTGAGCGATTTCTCGCACCAGACTTTGGTGTTGTCACGGCGCGTTCATGGACCGACTGGCGATTTGGTATCGAATTGCAGGACTCAGACCTAACGGAAATCCTTGGAAACGAACCGGATGCCGAAGCGTTCAAAGAGATCGTGCGAGAAAAAGCCCGAGAGGCATATCACCGGAGAGAAATTGAGTATCCGGTACTCGTAGGATTAGCCCATTTCACCGGTCGCCAAGACGATGGGTCAAAGAAAGTTGACCGTGAGGG
>JABHNP010000394.1 GCA_018694455.1 Planctomycetaceae bacterium
ACGCAAATCTCTCAGTTCGATTAACTGACGAATTCATGGAAGCTGTTGAGCGCAACGACTCGTGGACAACACGCTGGGTCACCGACTCATCAAAGGCGGGTCCGACTTATAAGGCCAACGAAATCATTGACCGAATGTCACAGTGTGCATGGCAATGTGGTGATCCAGGCGTACAGTACGACACCACGATCAATAAATGGCATACATGTCCAAATTCTGGTCGAATTAATGCAAGTAATCCTTGCTCTGAATACATGTTTCTTGATGATACTGCCTGCAACTTGGCAAGTATCAATCTCATGAAATTTCGTAAACCGGATGGTGAATTTGATGTTGAACGATTTACTGCGGCATGTCGCGTCTTCTTGATTGCACAAGAAATTCTTGTTGATCACGCCAGCTATCCAACCGCACGAATTGCCAAGAACAGCCATCTCTATCGACCACTTGGTCTGGGCTATTCCAACCTTGGAAGTTTACTTATGGCCGATGGGATGGCCTACGACTCGGATGCTGGTCGAGGACTGTGTGGAGCACTTACCGCAATTCTTCACGGTTCAGCAAATCGCACAAGTGCTGAATTGGCTGGTGCAGTTGGCCCATTCGACGGCTTTGCAGCAAATCGTGAACCAATGCTTCGTGTCATGCAGATGCATCGCGATGCTGTTGAAAATATTGATGATGCCTGCCCAACACATCTTCAGGACGCTGCACGTCAGATTTGGGATGATGTACTCGCAGACGGTCGCCAGAACGGCTACCGGAATGCTCAGGCCACAGTGCTTGCTCCAACAGGTACCATTAGCTTTTTAATGGATTGTGATACGACTGGTATTGAGCCAGATATTGCCCTTGTAAAATACAAGCAACTCGCCGGTGGTGGCATGCTCAAAATTGTGAATCAGACAGTACCACTAGCATTGCGAAAACTTGGATACGACGAACCTGCTGTCGAAAGTGTTCTGGCATACATTGATAAAAATGACACCATCGAAGATTGCCCTGAAATCAAAGACGAGCACCTCAAGGTTTTTGATTGTGCTTTTAAGCCTCGTCTTGGGAAACGGTCTATCGCCTGGCGAGCCCATATCAAGATGATGGCAGAGGCTCAACCGTTTCTTTCTGGTGCCATTTCAAAGACCGTGAACATGCCTCGTGAAACAACTCCGGAGGATATTGCGGGTGCGTACGTCGAAGGCTGGCAACTTGGACTCAAGGCCATTGCAATCTATCGTGATGGATCAAAAGAAAGTCAGCCACTGGGTACGAGCACTGAAAGTGATAAAAAGGCAGAAAAGGTCGTCGCGGCACCGCGACGAGAACGTCTCCCTGATACCAGAAGAAGTGTCACACACAAGTTCAATGTTGGTGGGCATGAAGGATATATCACAGTCGGCCTTTATGATGATGGACGTCCCGGTGAACTCTTCATCACGATGGCGAAAGAAGGAAGCACCATTGGTGGCTTGATGGATTCTTTCGGTACAGCTGTCTCAATGAGTCTCCAATATGGGGTGCCACTTGAGGTCTATACCAAGAAGTTTTCTCACACCCGCTTTGAACCATGGGGTTACACGAAAAACCCTGACATTCCTGTTGCAAAAAGCTTGGTGGATTACATCTTCCGATGGATGGGCACGGAATTCCTACCTGGTTATCGGGAAGCAAATCGACCAGCAGGCAGTAGCAGTGGTGGGGAGGCCGCTGCAGGAGACGATGGAGAAAGTGAGTCCAAGCCCGCCGCCACGAAGGCGAGCGGGCACACAAACGGGCAGGATGCCTCCAACGGGAAACATAAAACGAGTGGTCAGTCCACGACCAGTCGTGGCCGACACCCAAGTAGCCGAAATGGCAGTAACACTGCCGTGACTGCCAGGGCAGCAACACTCTCAGCTCCAAAACAACAAGGACAGGAAGCTACAACAGCTGCTCTCCTTGAGCGTGCTGGACTGAAAATGGTTGATAATCCAGAAGCCAGTGCTGACGACAGACAGAATCAATTCGCGAAATTTCAAATTGATGCTCCTGCCTGCGATAACTGTGGTTCAATCACTGTCCGAAATGGTAATTGCTATCTCTGCCACAACTGCGGGAATAGCATGGGATGCAGCTAGAAAGACAACATGTTCAAAAAGGCAGTTGCGAAAAGGATTCTTTCCTCGCAACTGCCTTTTTAAATTCAACGCATTCAAATTTTAACTGAAGCCAGTCATCGGATTCAGTCGAAAGTATTTGTACTGTTGAAGCCTTATATAGCGGTGGTGCTACGTCTTATGCGTTGGTCCATACTCTTTAGCTCAGGCGGCCACACACTGGCCGGGTATGCATCATTCTCGCAGTTCACACGATTCGCAAGACATCGACAGAACATATTCGGTCCGGAGTGTGAATAAAGCACTCCGGACCGTTTTATATATCTTTCACTTCAAGGTCACATAGCTTCTCTCATCGACACACAGTCACTTTTCATCGAGCAAATCCACTGTCTCAAATGCTTTGCCTTCAAGCATCTCTAACGATGCACCACCACCTGTAGAAACATGACTTACCTTTTTGGCATAGCCTAGTTGATCAACCGCTGCAGCTGAGTCACCGCCACCAATAATAGTGATGGCACCATTCGCTGTCGCTGCAGCAACAGCACCGGCTACCGTTTTTGTGCCAGCATCGAACGGTGGCATTTCAAAAACACCCATCGGCCCATTCCAGACCACGGTTCCTGCTCCTTGAATAATCTCCGCGTACCGCTGGGCCGTTTCTGGCCCAATATCAAGCCCTTCGAAACCATCTCTGATTTCACCAGCCTTCACAACTTCTTTATTGGCATCTGATGAAAAATCATCTGCACAATGTGTATCGACCGGAAGAACGAGTTTGTCTCCTCCATCCTGTAACAGTTGCTTTGCCAACTCGAGTTTGTCCTGTTCAACAAGTGAATCTCCAGTAGTACCACCCTGGGCTAAAGAAAATGTATAGGCCATCGCACCACCGATAAGAATATGATCACAAATACTTAAGAGATTCGTAATGACAGCAATCTTATCGCTAACCTTTTTCCCACCGAGAATGGCAACAAAAGGTCTTTTTGGTTGGCCCACTGCATCTGAAAGATATTGGATTTCTTTCTCAACAAGAAAACCAACGACTGCAGACTTACCCATTTCTTTCATTGTTTTGGGCACCGCATACAGGCTAGCTTCTGTCCGGTGACAAGTGCCGAAGGCATCATTGACATAAATATCTGCTAGATTCGCAAGACCGGCAACATAGTCAGCATCGTCTCCTTTTTTTTCTCCAGAATTAAAGCGGACATTTTCCAGCACGAGCACTTCACCGACTGATAAGACTTCGGCCTTTGCTGTGGAATCTTGCCCGCCAGTGTCGTTTGCTAAGACTACTGGTTGTTCAAGAAGTTCACCAAGCCGACGAGCCACTGGGGCAAGCGAAAGCGCTGGGTTAACTTGACCCTTGGGACGCCCAAGGTGACTCATAAGAATAGCCTTGCCACCACGATCTATGATGGACCGTATCGTCGGGATAGCCATACGGATTCTACGATCATCCGTAATCGCTCCATCCTTATCCTGAGGGACGTTGAAATCAACACGAACAAGAACGGTCTTACCATCAGGATTAAGGTCAGCGATTGACTGCTTTGCCATCGGGTGTAGCTCCTCATGAAAATAGGGGTGGTTATTAGACTACCATCGTATTTCACATCAGGAACAATGCATTCGCAAGACTACCGTTTCGTACTCGCTCTCTTTCCATAAATATTCACATTCGTGAAGTCATTCATATCATCAAATGAACCAATGCCGACTCGACCTGACAGAAACGTTTTATCGTGTACCTGCATAAGGGGAGTTCTTAAATCATCAAAGAAGACCGCTATTCTGCCACTCGAAGGGTCTCGTTCAAGTCTTACTTGGTGCCACTGATCATCCCATGGAACGGGCTTTTTGTTTGTAGTCAGTGCACAACGCGCTGCTCCATTTACAATCATAATCTGTCCGCTATGAGGATCCGGCTTTGCGCCGAGATGCACATAATAAAAATGTTCGGGATCTTGATACTGAAAAAAGATGCAACAATCGCGATGGTTACCTGTATCCCTAGTGCTTTTTACTTCAACCTCAATAACGGTTTCTGTTAGTTCTAAGTCACGAATCAAGGCTATATTGTATGGACTTCGAAACTTCGGCTGGTAATCACTCTTTCGCTTATTGAGACCCCAAGCCGAACGCCCCTTCTGCTGCGTGAGCGTCCAGCTTGCATCGTCTGTTGTCTCCCATTTCGTACTACCGTCATGAAAATCATCATGAAATACTAAGGCTGGTATCGGTTGAGCATTTATGTCGTGGCTCGAAAGTACTGCCGTCAAAATAAAATAGAACAACTGAAATTTCCCTAAATGCTCAATAGTCGTGTTGTCCATGGTACTGGTCATCTCTCCCATTGCGGATCGCTGTGATGTTTCAGAATATATATTGCCATTAATACTATTTATAAGTCGTCATGGAAGGTTAGCTTATGCCAGAATCTTTTTTAATTGGACATATCGATCGACTCTTAACTTCATTCTCAACCCTTGTAGGACGAGACCTCATTCTGCGTCACGGAAGTATCGAAGAGCAGTCCCGTATGTTATTTCACACACCACATGTCGTCATTTCACACGGCATTGAAGATGATCCCATCCTCAATTATGGCAATAAGACAGCCCTCTCCCTTTGGGAGATGACTTGGGACGAACTTGTGCAGACACCATCTCGCAAGACAGCTGAACCAATCAATCGAGCAGAGAGAGAACAGCTTTTAACGAGAACGCGACGCAATGGATATATCGATGATTATTCAGGTGTCAGAATTTCTAGAACTGGGAAACGGTTTAAAATAAACCGAGCTATAGTCTGGAATATTTCTGACGCTCATGGTAGGTACTGTGGCCAGGCAGCAACTTTCGACACCTGGCAATTCATGCCCCCACCAGCTCAAAGTAATATAGATATCAACATACAATAACTATCACTTGGCCCGTTTTTCTTAAAAGACTCGTTCTTGTATCGCATACAAACACACGCAAATTTTTGTTACCCAGGCTCTCACATGCAACTTTTTTCTTGTGGATGGCTAGCTCTTGGCCTCTGACTGGATTGCACTTACATGAAGTGCGTTTTCTGATCACAGGGGAAGCATGAATTCTAGAAGACGGTGGAATTCTTCACCTTCCCAAGCGTGAGTACACACGATTGAAAACTATCTTGTGCTCAAAAATATTCTCGTCACTGATTTTGAATTTATTTGGCATGTCAAGCAAAATAGTGGTATCTGTTTTCAAATTTCAAACATCGCCCAACTTCCCGATCATCCACCAACAAAGAATGTTTCAAACAATCCAAACCAATGGAATCATATGCACATTCGCTGCGTGGCGAATCAGATTACTGTGTCAGTCAATGATGAAATCATGAACCAAAATGACCTCAATAACGGTGCCGCTGGTCGCCGATCAAAGTATGAAGGTTTTGCATTTCAAGATCATGTACGTACGGTATAAATCAATAATTTTTGATTAAAAATCTTGACAGCAACCAATGACGTCTTCTTAGACATCGAGATTTCGAACGTCGAGTGCGTTCCTTTCAATAAACTTACGACGAGGCTCTACCTTCTCTCCC
>JABHNP010000311.1 GCA_018694455.1 Planctomycetaceae bacterium
GTAGTGTCTCCCTCGATTGGAATGCTTTCTTAACGGTCCTATCATTAGAATTCTCTGAATTCGTCAGGCTGACAGAGTAACCCCTCAGAAAATCTTGGCAAATACGCCATACTCTGAAAAGAAACTAAAACCAGCCCAACCCTCAAACTATACCAACCAACTTGGACTCTACAGACTGACCTCCGAAAGAAAACTCCTCGCAATGGCTTTTAGCACCTCCTCGCTCACCTCAGCGACTCGCCTAGGCTTTTACACCCTGATTTTCTCTGGCTTTATCACTCCGCTTTATTTCCTAGGTGGTGTGGTAGCAGACCCGGTTGATGCACATCCAGAACTCACACGACTTTCTCCGCAACACGACATCTGGATTGACACTGAAACAAAACACCTCGTTGTAGGTGGCTCGGTTGCACTTACTGATGGGCCCATTGAATTTTTTGCTTGCCCACGGAAAACCAAAGAACATGAATCTGTTGTTGCCGTTGATGCAACAGCGAAACTCGTCCATGCCGGCTTACTCGCAATCGGCCTTCGGCCAGGGAGTCCAGCCTCGTTCTATCCTGAATTCAAGCCGGCCAACGGTGATTCTGTGGCCATCAGAGTCCGCTGGCACGATGATACCGGGGCTCACGAAATATCGGCACAGACGTGGGTAAAAAATAGTCAGACTGGTAAGGAATTGGACTGCGACTGGATTTTTGCTGGTAGTAGTTTCTGGAAGGACCCTAGAACTGGTACCGAGTATTACCAGGCAGACGCTGGTGATCTTGTATGTGTCTCAAACTTCCCAACGGCAACACTCGATCTCCCAATCACCAGTTCGCAGGCGAACGAATCTCTTCTGTTCGAAACTTTTACAGAGCGTATTCCGCAGCGTGGGACGCCAATCGAACTTATCTTCTCGTTTCCAGCGAAAAAAAAAGCTGTTAATGCCCGTTAAGGCTGTTGATGCCCGTTAAGATTGACTTCTCGCTTATGACGTGAGTTGACAATGCATGAGAATCTCATCCGTTGTAGCAACATAACCGGTATAGAAAGGACCAAACTCAGCATATCGTGCACTGGCCTCATCGAATCTCATCGTATAAACGATCTCCTTGAGAAACTCAGGACGCCTCGCCCAAAGGGTAACGCCCCATTCCCAATCATCGAGACCAACTGAAACCGTAATAAGCTGAGAAACCCGCCCACCAAATTTCATGCCGCTCGCACCGTGCTCAGCCATAAGTCGACTACGTTCCGAAAATGGAAGAGTGAACCAGTTCTCCCCCACTTTTCTTTTTTTATTCATCGGATAAAAACACGCACACGGCCATGGTGGAAAATCTGGCTCCAGCCTTGCCTTCTGCATAGCCGGTTCCCTCGCTGCGTAACCTTGAACTCTGGCTTTATAGCTGGCACTCTCAGGGTCTTCACCTTGTTTCACAAGTTTCTTTGCAAACTGTTCTGCAGTTGGAAGATATTCGCTGACCTCTGTAAGTCCAACAAACGAATAGGTTGACTCGATCGCCACTCCAAGCGGACCAGCTAAGAGACGCTGATGGACTCCGTCCACAGCGTGGGGCGATGGATCAAGAGCCATGACAGCAAAGTCAGCCTTATGCCCAGGTACAATCCACTTTTGCAGCCGCCCTGGGCTCATTGGCGACTCGTCATTGAGCGCTTCCTTGATTGCAGCAATACCTACCAAACGCTCAGCTTCTGTCATCTCAGCAAGTCGTGAACGATTAAAACGGTAAAACGAATGCGTACAGTGCCAACCAACTGTCGGCTCTACTGAAACCGTTTCGTCCATAGCTGTGGGAGCATCTGAATGAGTCTCTGCAGGCCGCTGCGGTTCTTTTTTCACTGCTGTTTGGTCGCTCATAAATGGGTCTCTGGAGATTGTGAAGTTTAGTGTAACGCGACATATTGTGCCGTCAGCCTCGCATTCAAATCCTGCATGTTCACGCACTTGCCGTCTACCCGTTAAGATATTGAAGCGGAAAAAACAATGATCCGGAACTTCCGTTCGTTTTCAAAATCTTAGCCGAACAACGCTACTCAAGGAGTATCTTCTCATGGGACAAGCAATCGTTGATCCACAGGAGTTGCGACGCTTTGCGTCGCGGCTACGCCATTTTAGCACAGAAGTACATTCACAAATGCAGACCGTTCAACGTCAACTTCAGGCCCTCTCTGCAACCTGGCGAGATCAGGAGCATCAAAAATTTGCTGAAGAGTTTGAGCAACAGTTAATTACTTTTGGACGATTCGTAGAATCCACCGGCGAATATGTGCCCTATCTCATCCGAAAAGCAGAACGAGTAGAAGAGTACCAACAGCAGCGATAGGCAGCACTACAAATAGCAAGTACTTCGCATGTCAACACAGGCCGACATTAAGTCAATCGATACGCTAAGCCTCGTTAAGCTAGCGCTTATTTCCTATGCGCACGCCTCGAGTCAAGCACTTGCAGACATAGAAATCGAAGGACAGCGTGGAATTGACTGGATCACAGTCGACAGAGCAGCCTATTGGAAGGCAGAAATGCGACGAGCCGCTGATGGGGTAAACCAAGCAATCAAAGACCTCGAACACTGCCGCGCGTACAAAAAAGTTGGTGATAATGCACCGTCATGCGCGGAAGAGAAAAAAAATCTTGAAAAAGCACGGAAAAGACTTCAGAAGACCGAAGAGAAACTCGAACTGGTAAAACGTTGGACTCCCGTCGTTCTTCAGCAATATCGAGAAACATGTGTCCGACTTGTCAGGTTTCGAGAGGTCATCGATGTCGACTGCCCCCGAGCGATCGCGCGGATTGAGCAAATGCTCACTGCACTCGAGAATTACCAGACGGTTGCAAGCCCCCGGGGCACAAGTACTTCTGGTGACTCAGGCA
>JABHNP010000212.1 GCA_018694455.1 Planctomycetaceae bacterium
CTCTAATCGTCCTGTTGTCGGTGTCATAATGGGTAGCAAAACAGATTGGAAAACGCTTGAACGGGCAGCGGCGGTTCTGAGCGAACTTGGCGTGCCACACGAATGTGAAATTGTATCAGCGCATCGCACACCAGAGAAACTCACCGAATATGCTCGTGCTGCCGCCAAGAGAGGGCTGAAAGTAATTATCGCGGGTGCCGGTGGCGCCGCGCATCTTCCGGGCATGGTCGCAGCACAGACTCACCTCCCAGTACTTGGTGTACCCGTCGAGTCAGCTGTTCTTCGGGGTGTTGATTCGTTGTTATCGATTGTTCAAATGCCAGCAGGTGTACCTGTTGGGACCCTTGCAATTGGCAACGCAGGTGCAGCGAATGCAGCACTTCTTGCAGTTTCCATTCTGTCGTTACATGACGAGGCGTTGCGAGATCGTCTTTGTGAGTACCGAAAGTCGCAGACAGAACGAGTGCTCGCCGATAAGCTTTCCTCTGGTACGTAATTCTCTGACACAAAATGTGGGGTGTCCTTATGGATAATGACGCTGACCAGGTATCTTCGATCATGCCGGGAGCCCTGCTTGGGGTTCTAGGTGGTGGCCAGCTGGGTGCAATGTTTGCAATGGCTGCTCGCAGTATGGGGTATCGAGTTGCTGTGATTACTGATACCAAGGATTGTCCGGCTGCTCGTCATGCTGACCGACTCCATGTCGGGAGCTACACAGACGTCTCATTTCTTACTCAAGCAGCTAAAGATCTCTCAGTTGTAACCTTTGAGTTTGAAAATGTACCGGCGGCAGCTGGAGAGGCTCTCAAGGCAGAGGTTCCGGTCCGTCCTTGTCCAGAAGTACTTTTTACGACACAGAACCGTGAGCGTGAGAAAGCATTTCTGGTAGATCGAGGTATTCCCTGTGGCCGTCATGCCGTCGTGCGATCAGAGAAAGAGTTGCATGATGCGGCAGGAACTATCGGATTACCGGCCGTTCTCAAAACAGCCGCCTTTGGGTATGACGGAAAGGGGCAGGAACTCATAAAAAAAACTTCTGATTTAGGTAATGCTTGGGAGCGGCTTGGTGGAGCAACGTGTGTCCTTGAAGAGTGGATTGATTTTCAGTGTGAACTTTCGGTTGTTGCAGCGAGGGGGCTCGATGGCGCTGTGGTCGCATTCCCTGCAATCCGGAATGAACATAAAAATCATATTCTTGATGTCAGTTCATGCCCTGCTGAGTTGCCAGCAGAAGTCTTGGGTGAGGCCGAGCACCTTGCAGCGACAGTTCTCTCAGAGTTACAAGTTGTTGGTGTGTCATGTATAGAGTTTTTCTTGACACACGAAAATCGTCTTCTTGTGAATGAGATTGCACCGCGAACTCATAACTCTGGACACTTAACGATCGAATCTTGTCCGACCAGCCAATTCGAACAACAGGTACGAGCTATCTGTGGATTGCCGCTCGGTGTCACAACTCCTCTTGTTCCGGCAGCGATGGCAAATGTGCTTGGTGATTGCTGGCAGGAGGGTGAGCCTGACTGGGGTGGTGTTCTTGCTTTACCGGGAGCAAGCCTCCATTTGTATGGAAAAGAAGAACCACGGCCCGGTCGCAAGATGGGTCACATTACCGTCACTTCACAGACAACAGCGGGCGCTATAGCGATCGCACGACAAGCGAGGCAGGTGGCTTCATCGCGTCCGCAGTGAAGTGGCAGGCGTGTTCTGCTGAGTAAGCGTGTTCTCCTGTGCGAGCTCTATTGGGGGCGTAAAGCTCTGCCCTTCCAGGATGCTTTGAATCCGAGGGCACGGCGTCCTAGAGCAATCCACTGAATGCCGAGAAAGACTCCTACTGCCAGCGGATGAAAAAGGGCGCTGGCAACACTTTGTCGGAACCGTGGGAGGATAAGGAATCGAGGGCAATAACTCAGTATGAAACATGAAATGATGACGAGGGATGTCATTCCGGATTGGCCGGTGCTCGCCCAGTAGCTGAGCAAAAGCATGGTCGGAACAATCTGGCCGCCTCCAAGCAGCAGTGTGAAGGGGAGTATTGTTTTCGGTGATCCAATTCCCTCAGTAGCATTTTTCATGAGCCCCTGTAGGACATCTTGGTTTGTGTTGTACATGCGGCATGACGCTATGTCACTGGCGTCAAAAATATCAGTATGAAGCCCTGCTCTTCGAAACAGTCTCGGTAGCATGAGTCCATCGTGGAGAGAGGACTTAATTGCATAGTGTCCGCCCGCCCTGCGATATGCGTCGCGTGTGGTGAGGAACAGTTGGCCACATCCTGCTGCCAATGACGGGTTGTTCGAGTGACGGCTTCGAGAGAGCGGCAGGAATCCTAACAACACAAAATGGATTAAGGGCAACAGGAGCCAGCCAAGAAATGTTGGAGTTTCTTGATGCGGAAACCCACTTGCAAGATCAACCTTTGAGTCTTGCAAAAAAGCAACACTCCTTGCGATAGCATCTGGCTGAACGGTTACATCAGCATCGATAAATACAAGAATATTATTATGAGCCGCTTCTGCTAATTGGTGGCAGGCGTGTTGTTTGCCGCACCAGCCGCTGGGCAGAGGTTTTCCGTGAACGAGTCTCACTCGTGGATCACGGTGAGTCCATTCGGAAACAATGCGAGCAGATGAGTCAGTGCTAGCGTCATCAAGCACAACAAGTTCAAAGTCAATATCTTGGCTTGCCAGTACATTGAGAATAAAACTATTAAGAACAGCAGCTTCATTTCGCACCGGTACTAAAATCGAAACAGGATCAGATGTATGGGTGTCTGGACTGCGTTGAAAGAGCCTTAGGTTTTTCCAAGTTAAGATGGCAGGAAGAAGGGCAAGGCCGCCTGCGAGCATGGCAAGTACAACTATGGAGAGGTCGCTTTCTGTCACGATGGTTCCTCTTCGTGTGCCGGGTTAAAGCGTTTGCCGGCAAGTGCCGAACGAATTCGGCGTGTGATGTCATACACCCCTCCAATGCCGACGGTACCTACCGCAAGTTCAATGAAAGCGTTTGTGTCACGAGAAATCGCTGCGGTTCGTAATTCGTTTTGGGTTTCTTCGAGCGCGGCCGCGAGGCATTTGTTCCACTGGGCGGCATTAAGGTCTTGGTTGAGTTCGACTCGCTGGGGTGTACCGAAGGCAACAAGTGCTTCGGGTAGGCGTTCGTTCCAGAACGGGTATTCCACCGCGAAGGGAATGATCCATCCATGCTTTGCATTAGCAGCAGCGTGACCAACGCCGGGTTTCATGTCGACAGGCCGTTGTCGTGGGTCAACAAAGTCGCCCTGTGCTGTCACCCAAAAAAGAACATCGCTACGTTCCATGGCAGCCTTTGCAAACCGTAGAAAGCGAGCTGCGCCTTTCCACGAATCACGCTCAATGCCTAGGAAGCCAATCCGCTTGAGAAATGAATATCGGCCAAGAGCCGTTGCATCCATTGGTCCATAGTTCATTCGGTCAGGGTAAAGTTTTTGGGCAACTAGAAAAAAGATAAGTGGATCCCACCAACTCGGATGGTTCGTGTACAGAAGCACAGACTCGCCCTCAATAAGCGGCACTGCAGGTCGGTTGTCCAAAGGTTTGAGGAGGCGTATTGAATGAAAGTGTCTTCGGCAGTATCCACGGACATACCACATGAACCAATCGTAAAGACGACGCGAGTGCGGTGGTAACGTTGCGTCAGAAGGCTTCCGGTTGCGCGACATGCTCTGAGAGGGCTCTGGCGTGTTCACGATGCGACGCATGCCGGTTGATTTATCGAACCGATTGGTTCAACGATACGATCTTGATCAACACAGTCACCTGCTATCCAGCCTGACATCAGAACCATTGGCATTCCTGGTCCTGGGTGGGCTGATCCGCCTGCCAAATAAAGGCCTTCAACATCAGGTGAGCGGTTGGCTGGCTTGAATGCCCCAAGGAATCGGCCGTGGCTTGCGAGACCATAGATAGCACCATCTAAAACGTGATAGCGGTCTTGAATATCCTGTGGAGTCAGAGCGTGTTCAACAACGATGTGCTCTTCAATGTCTTCAAGGCCAGCCGTCAGTTTAAGTTTCTCAATGATTCGATCTCTGTATGCCGGTAGCATCTCAGACCACTTGTGATGAGGTCGAAGGTACGGCGTGTGTACAAGCACGTAGAGCGATTCTCCGCCGGGTGGTGCGACTCCTGGTTCTGTGGCCGCCGGTGCGCATACGTAGCACGTGGGGTCTGGAGCTGGCTCACCCTGGCGATAGATCGCTTCAAATTCTTTATGCGGATCAGCAGAAAAAACAAAGTTGTGGTGAAGTAATTGGTCGTAACGACGATTCAGGCCAAGGTAGAGAACAACGCCCGAACAAGCCGGTTCATAATTCCTACGCCCAAGAAATTTCTGTCGTGGTCGGCCATCGAGTAGTTCTTTGTGGGTTCGCACGCTATCAGAATTTGTAACAACCGCTCCACCTCTAATTGTCTCACCATCAGCAGTTAACACGCCGCTGGCACGTCCGTCTTCAACGAGAATTTGACGGATTGCAGTGTTTGTTCGAATCTCTACTCCGAGGCTTAATGCAAGCTTGGTGAGCGCTTTTGGCACCGCGGCTGTGCCACCGCGTGGGTACCAGACACCGTCGTTCGACTGCATATGTGCGATTCCGCAAAGGACTGCAGGAGATGATTCTGGACAGCTCCCAACATATTGCGTGTAGTGGTCAAGCATTTGGGCTGCGCGGCTGTCTGGAACATAAGACCGAACTGTTCCCGCAACACTATGTCCCGGACGCATTCGCATGACTTCGCGGAGCATGGAGACCGTGACACTCCTCTTTGGGTCGAACATGTCCTTGAGACCACCGATGGACTTCCAGAAAAAAAAGTCATCTGAAATTTTATGGAGTTTTTTGGCCAGATCCATAAAGCGAGAATAGCCTTCGCCGGCTCCTGATCCGGGCGAAAACTGGTCTAGTTCAGCTTTCATCTTTTGGACGTCGGCGTGCAGATCGAGCGTCGTGCCGTCGTCGAAAAAACTTCTCCATTGTGGATCGAGTGGAACGAGATCAAGTGCCGTTTCCAGTGGTTGTCCTGCTTCATCAAATATTCGTTTGAGTACTGCGGGTATCGTTAAGATGGTTGGGCCCATATCGAAACGAAAGCCCTCTTCTTCGTATACTGCAGCCTTGCCGCCGGTCCAACTGTTTTTGTCACAGAGCACCACTGCATAGCCGCGAGCTGCGAGTGTGCAGGCGGTGGCAAGACCACCTAGACCACCACCGACAACAATCACCTGATTTTTTACTTCGGCATCACTGAGTTCTCTCGGACGAACACTCCGGGTCATTTCCTCGGTTGAGGGATCTTTCATCGTGTCATTGATGGATCTGTCCATTGATCGTGCTTTTCCTTAGTGATGGTTGGCTCAGAGTCTATGCAATTTCAGCCACAAAGTTCTCGATTTTAAGCACCTGCTTTTTACCGGTGCGCCGTGTAGGGTTTGTGGTAACGGCCTCAGGAAAGCTTTCCTCGCTAGCATTAACTGCCACTTCCGATGGTTTCCGCCGGAAGTTGTACGGGGGCCTGCCAAGGCTGATTCACTTGCTCTAATGGTTCGCTCGTTTCAGCCGGCATGTTGAAGTCCTGAAGCAGCAAGTCCGTTGTGATTTTTGCCGAAGAATAGATGACCGGAAGCCCACTGCCAGGATGTGTGCCGCCACCAACGAGATACATGCCCTCAATATCTTCAAAGCGATTGTGTGGCCGCATGTGCAGCATTTGATTCAGGTCATGCGATAAGTTGAACGTCGCGCCTCTGTAGATTGCATACTCTTCCTGCCAGTCGTCGGGAGTAACCATTTTTTCATAACGAATTCGTGGTCTTACATTTTTGATTCCAAGTTTTTCAAGCTGATTAATTGCAACTTCACGGAAAGCAGGGGCTTCTTTTTTCCAGTTGATATTTGGATGCTTGTGGCTGACGGGTATGAGGGCATAGAGCGTGCTCATGTCCTTGGGAGCAAGAGTGGGATCTGTAATCGAAGCATTTTGAACGTACATTGACGGATCTGCGCTTAAGCAGTGTCGGCGTTCAATGTCTGCAAGATTGTCACGATAGTTCTCTGCCAGGTAAATGTTGTGATGGGGGACGGAATCATAACAGCCGTCGAGCCCTAGGTAGAGCATGAAGGTCGAGCACGAAAAACGGCGAGAGGCAATTTTTTTATCACTCCATCGTCGCCGTAATGCGTCTGGAACCAGCCGTGTCATGGCTCTGGCGAAGTCTGCATTTACGACAGTTGCGTCTGCTGCATACTGCCCCTTTGGCGTCGTTACCGAAGTAATTTTTTTGCCACTAAATTCCATTGATTCAACGGGTTCGCCGTAGTGAATCTCCACACCCATGTCTTCAGCGAGACGAGCCATTGTCGCTGATACCTCTCCGCATCCGCCGATCGGATGGAATACTCCGTGCTCATATTCAAGAAAGGAAAGGATGGAAAAAAGGCTTGGACAACGAAACGGCGACATGCCCAAATATTTTGATTGGAACGTAAAGGCTAATCGGATTCTTTCATCGGAAAAGAAACGACTAAGTTCTGCGTCAAGACTCTTCCATGGTTTGAGAAGAGGGACGAGTTTCAAAAGATCGGGATTGGCCAGATCCGTCCACCGCTCAAAGGGCTTTTCCAGAAATGGCGCGAAGCGGACAAACTTCTCACGTGTTTCAGTCATGAAGCGTGTGAACGATCCGCGGTCATTCGGCGAAAGACGAGCGACAGCGTCTTCCATTCTCGCCAAGTCAGGCGTCGCAACGAGTTCTCCACCTGAACCAAAAATAAGTCGATATTGCGGGTCAAGTTTGACCATCTCGACTTCTTTGTGGAGGTCATATCCACATTTCGAAAAAATATCTGAAAGAACACGTGGGTAGAGAAAAAATGTTGGACCGAGGTCGAAGCGAAAGCCCGTACCGCTTTCGAGCGAACTTGTTCGTCCGCCCGGTGTTTGAAGCCTCTCAAGGACTCGGACTCTCAGGCCGGCTCGGGCTAACAACATTGCAGATGCGAGACCACCAGGCCCAGCACCAACGATCGTGACTGTTCGTGTCATATTTTAGTTTCGATAATGTCGATTTCGCTCTTTTGCCACGCGGGACGCGTAGCATGGTAACTTCGCTCCACTATAGATCGGTTGAGTGGGCGGTCAAGAATCTCTGCCTTGCAATTTGACGCAATCGACGTATCGAGGCACGAGTTCTAATATGCAGGGTAAACAGCAGCTCCAACCGGACGATAGCGGCCAAAGAGGCCTCTTCGGTAGTAAGGTACCGCATAGGTAGCCGGAGCATAATAAGCAGTTGTAGGCGCGTAATACGCACTTGTCGGAGCGTAGTAAGCCGACCTTGGGGCGTAGTACGTCGTGGTTGGTGCGTAATAAGCCGTGGTTGCAGCAGGGGCATAAGCAGCGGGAGCGTAATATGCGGTTGTTGCTGGAGCATAGTAATTCGTTACTGCCACTGAACTTGCTGGAACTGCCGCTGCAACAGGAGGGGAGTATGCAGTCACATTCGAATACGTGCCAGAAGGCATGTATCTACCGGCATAGGGAGCCGGTTGGGCAACCACAGGCGAGTAGTAGACAACTTGTTGTGAGAATGCCGAAGAGGCACACGAAAAACTTGCCACGAATGTGAGTAGCACGATGGAAATTCGTTGCGTGGCTCTTGGTGAAAGTTTTTTGGTCTCTTGCATCTTGGCAGCTCCAATGGCGTGTACGTGACTCTGAATACCCCTAAGAATACGCTAGAGGTTGCTTGGTTCGCAAACGGGCGGTAAAGTTCCCGCTGTCGGTTAGGTTTACCTCGAATAAACCCGCCGTCAATCATCGCGGTTAAAACTTGATAATAAGCGGGTATCAAGGGATTTTGAAAAGCTGCTTACTGCCCCATGGTGGGATTCTGACGTGAAAAAATCCCTCTCCGAGCGTCAGCCACCTGATTCGACAGCTGGTTTTGCCTCGCTTCTGGCAGTTCGGTCGCTCACGGTGCTGAACGATAATATGGCAAGGTGGATCGTGATTGGCCTTGGCAAGCGGGCGGCTGCATCAGTCGGTACAGCGCCGGCCGCCGTTTTAGCAATCGGAACGGCTGTGTATGTTGTGCCGTTCGTGCTTTTTGCGTGGCTTGCAGGCTGGCTGGCAGACAGGTATCCGAAGCGGTCGATTGTTATTCGGTGGAAGTTTGCAGAAGTGCTCATAGGTATTCTTGCAGGTATTGCAATTGCGTGGGGTGCCGGTTCCGGAGTTGTGCTAGGAGGCATCCCTTTGGGGCTGTGGCTGCTCCTTGGTGTGGTCGGACTTTTTGGTCTGCAAACAACATTACTAAACCCAAGCCTGCTCGGAACAATTCCTGAAACAGTTCCAACGGCGAAGCTGTCCTCAGCAAACGGAATTTTTGCCCTTGTCTCGTTAGCTGCAACGCTTGCAGGTATGGCAGCAGGAAATTGGTTGGCCGATCTAACCTGGCTGACCCCACAACTCGATCTTGATCGTCCGTTGCCGATGTGGCTAAATGGTATTCCACGAGGTTTTGCGGTGCCTGCTGCGATAGCCCTTTTCTCTGTGGCAACCCTTGGCTGGGTCCTTTCGCTTCGGTTGCCAAATGTACCGGCTGCTGATGCAAAGGCATTGTTTCCTCGAAACGGAATTTCTAAAACAGTAGAAGATCTTCGTGCTCTTTGTGTGTCTCGTCGGCTTATTGGCGCAGCGGCTGGGATTGTTTTCTTTTGGGGGATCGCGGCAGTTGCCCAGCTCAACGTCGATCAATATGCGTTTGAATCTGGGGCAACTTCACAGAGTCAGGTGACGCCACTTCTCTTGGCACTCGTGATTGGTATAGGGGGTGGTAGCCTGCTCGCGGGACGGCTCTCAGGTCAAGGAATTGATGCGGACTCTAACGTGAACCTTGGGATCGTCCCAGTTGGTGGAATGATCATGTCAATTGCATGTCTCGCACTGGCATTTTCAAGGCAAGATATTTTTCAGCCAGACGCGTCGCTTTCAGTCGGTATGGTATCGGCCGCATGGTGGCTTTTTCTTCTCGGTGTCGGAGCCGGAATGTTTGACGTTCCTCTTGAGGCATATCTTCAGGAACAAAGTCCCCCAGCGAGATTGGGGGCAACGTTAGCATCGACGAACTTGTTGGTTTTTACAGGGATGCTGATCTCATCCATGGGCTATTACGTATTACGGATGCCTGTTGGTGCTGAGGAACTGGCGGAGCCACTGTTTTCTGCACGCGGTATCTTTTTGATTTTTTCACTATGTGCGGGGGTCGCAACAGTGACCGCGATATTTTCAGCCCCCCGCTCTTCCCTGCGGCTGTTTGTGGATTGGTTGATCAAAATTCTCTATCGGTTTCGCATTGTTGGAAATCAGAGGCTCCCGGTGCATGGACCAGCCGTTATTGTTGGAAACCATGTATCGTGGCTCGATGGGTTTTTGGTAGTTCTCGCATCACACAGGCCAGTACGAATGGTTGTGTATGGCCCGAACATCAAGGGTCAGTTTCTGAAACGACTTGCTGCGCAGTGGCGATTCATCCTTTTTGATCCGCATCCAAAATCAATTGCACGGGCTCTTCATGAAATCGAAAGTGGGCTCGCGAACGGAGATTTCATTGGAATTTTCTGTGAGGGTGGAATCTCCCGGACGGGTCAGTTGCTCGGTTTCAAACGTGGGCTTGAGCGCATTCTGAAGCGGGTTGATGCTCCTGCAGTGCCGTTGGCTATCGATGGGCTTTGGGGCAGCATTTTTTCGTTTTCCGAAGGCAGGTTTTTTACAAAATGGCCGTATCCATTCAGGCGTTGCATTACGATGTGGTTTGGTCCACTTGTTGCCAACGGGCAGAGCCCGGCCGTTATTCGTCTTGCACTGCAAGAGACGGCGGCGAGGGCAGTTTTTGATAGATTCAGAAGGAACACAGGACATGATCGAACTGATGCCGCCACCGCCGAAGCATTTAGTGCCTGCTGTGTGTTGAGGCGATCTGATCGTCTGCTTGTGTCACTCAAGGAAGGTGACCCGCTTTGCCATGTGTTTGCTGACAGACGATCGCATCGACTGTCTGTTTCAGTCGATGCTTGTAAGGAAAAAGTGTCGGCTGAAGAATTCATCCAGTTGTTCCAGCGTCGTCGAGTGACAGTGTGGTTAGCAAAGCACGAACAGCTAGATGACATGCTAGCCTTTGTCCGGAGCGAACCAGATAGGCCTATCGTTGTGCCTGAAGTTATCGTGATACCTGTTCGCTCGGCTCTTGAGTTTGAGCAGCTTGCTAACACCCTGTCGCAATTTGAGTCTGTATTTGAGGTGACACCTGTTGTTGCCTACGCACCACCAGATTGTGGTCTTGTTGCAATGAATACGCCCCCGTCGAGGTCACAAAGCCAGGAGAAAACATACTCCCCTGATTCAGTCGGAAGAGTGGTAAACGGTGCGGTGGTCTGGCCTCGTGCGTCACTGAGAAGGCTGGCAGCTGCTGAGCCGCTTGCCGGAGAGGCTTTTGAGTCTGATGCTGATAGCAGTCTGCTTGTTTCCGCAATGTGCAAAGGCAACGAAGGAATTGGCTGGAAAATGCTGTCAGAGCAGTTCGATGTCGATGACAACGGATTCCTGAGACTCCGCTTGGACCGTGAGGAATAACGGTGTATTGTTGTACGGAGAAACTGCACCCCTAGCTCAATTGGATAGAGCATCGGTCTACGAAACCGAAGGTTACTGGTTCGAATCCAGTGGGGTGTACTTCAATTATTGAAGGCCATCGGAGTCTACTCCGATGGCCTTCTTTTGTTCTGACAATGTCGTGAATGTTCCAGGGTGCGGACTCAATGAAAAAAATACTTACGGTAATACTGGTGGCACTGGGAAGTATGAGCGGTGCCGCTGCTGACACTCCACCTAATGTGATCTACATCCTGGCAGATGACCTCGGTTATGGTGATTTGAGCTGTTACGGCCAGACGCATTTCCAGACGCCGAATATTGATGCCTTGGCGAAGCAAGGTATGAAATTTACGCAGCACTATTCAGGTAGCACCGTTTGTGCTCCTTCGCGTTGTGCGTTACTTACTGGAAAACACATCGGCCATGCGGTGGTGCGTGGTAATTCCGAATTAATGCCAGAAGGCCAGCAGCCAATGCCGGCCGACACGGTCACCATAGCGCACGTCTTACGGAAGGCAGGCTACACAACAGGGCTGTTTGGCAAGTGGGGCCTGGGCGCCCCGGGTAGCGTCAGCGAGCCACTCAAGATGGGGTTTGATCGTTTCTACGGCTATAACTGCCAGCGGCAAGCGCACCATTACTACCCGTACTTTTTATGGAGCGATACCCATCGCGACATGTTATGGGGCAACTTTGGCACGGAGACACAGGAGTACGCGCCAGACCTGATTCAGGACCAGGCTCTCGAGTTTATTAAAGCAAACAAAGGGACACCATTTTTTTGCTACTACGCCATGGTTCAGCCACATGCTGAAATGTTTGCGCCGGAAGAAAAAATTGCGAAGTACCGTGGCAAATTCTTGCCGGAACGTTCGTACAAAGGCGTCGACTCGGGGCCGAATTATCGCAAGTTTCCGTATGGTTCGCAGCCCGAGGCGCACGCCGCTTTCGCTGCGATGGTTGAGGTGATGGACGATGACGTTGGTGAGCTTGTCGCCACAGTCAAAGAGCTGGGAATTGCCAACAACACGCTGATCATGTTCACTTCTGACAACGGCCCACACCAAGAAGGAGGGCATGATCCAGCCTACTTTAACTCAAACGGTTCCCAACGCGGATTCAAACGTGACCTCTATGAAGGGGGGATTCACGTGCCGATGATTGCAGCGTGGCCAGGCCATATTCCAGCGGGAACACAAACTGACCATCTTTCAGCGTTCTGGGATGTCCTGCCAACAGTTGCCGAGCTCGCCAGTCAGCCGGTTCCCGACGCAATTGACGGCGTCTCGTTTGTGCCAACACTGCTCGGTAAGCAAGGGCAGGCAGAGCACGAGTATCTCTACTGGGAGTTCCATGAAAAGAAAGGCCGCGTTGCACTACGGCAGGGTCAATGGAAAGCAGTACGTTACGACGTTGCTGTCGACCCGGACTCACCTTTGGAACTCTTCGACCTGTCAGTTGACCCGGGCGAAACGGTGAATGTTGCTGACCAGCATCCTGAGGTCGTGGCAAAGATGAATGCGCAGATTAAAAGTGCACGGACTGCTTCCAAGTTGCCTAAATTCAATTTCCCGCTCGTCCGTAAAGGGGGAAGTGGCGGAGGTTCACAAAAAAAGTAGGAGCGAGTCACGGCTTGGAGAATTTCGTCAACGGAAACTACGCACCGAGCCAAGACGAATGGAGCCTCATCGATATCGCAGCCGACGCGGTTCACAAACAACAAGAAAGAGCTGCCTTCATGCGAGCTTTGCTCGAGCGGTCTCTCGCTGGCACATGCGGGGCGAAGAATCCGGTGGGGATGGAGCCATTGGTCCTGCTCTCTGTCCCAGTCATTGCTTGGGATAGAGTAGTCTTTGAGAAACGGGAGTTCAGTCATATTTCTGTAACAGACGTGGTGCAAGGGAAATGATCCACCCAGCAGCATCTCGTGAATACTGTGACAGAACCAGTGAATGTTGTGGCAGTTTATGTGGCAATCAGAGTGGAAGTGACTAAC
>JABHNP010000108.1 GCA_018694455.1 Planctomycetaceae bacterium
CGAGGATCAAGAACATTGTAATGGCGGCCGACTAGTGTCTCGGATGCCTCACGAACTTTTCCGTCGCGACCTAAGCACAGAATCCCAGGCTGACATCCGTCACGTGCAAGAAGACTTTCGAGCTGCGGATGAACACCGTCAAACCGGAGCGTAGGAACGAGTTCCATACCCGTCTGTTCACACGTGCGGCAGAGTAATGCGAGGCGGTTCTCCTCATCAAACGAAGGATTGCCTGAGCCTCCTTCCCAGCGTGGCCCTCCGGCAGTGACGTTTGACTGCCAAAGACTCGCACCACCAGCGTACACATCAACAGCCAAACCGGTGACCTGCTGACTCTTAAGCCGCTCCGCAGTCTGCCGCACTTCATCGTGCCAGCGAACCCAGCCAGCCGGCTGGCCCGCCTTTACTTCGCCACCAGACAGTGCTGAGGTTGCCTCCCGTGGTACCGGAACAAAAATTCGACGTTCGCCATAGCCACTCACCGGCAACACTGAGTCCCTCATTCTCTCAGGCCCACGGTACACAGCCACGCGGCCAACCGTTGCCGTCTGTCGTCGCGATGAATTGCTGATCACAAGCAACGGTGATCGGGTTTTCGGCCAGAAGACAAAACGATGCCTCCGAAGCACGACAGGCTCACCTGAGAGTGACCGCGGAACCTCAAAGCCACCATCATGCTGAACCGAGACAAAGGCATCACCAGCATTCTGCTCAAGCACTGACACACCAACAGCAACATGCTGATCGCTCGGATAGGCGATCTCCACAGCATGCGGTCGCCCAGGAATGGCGTCAGTTATCACAATTCCTTCCCACGTAGGTACTCCGGAAGCACTCATTGGCGGAAGCCGAAGCATGGCACCAAGTTGATGCGGCTCAACTGTTGAGTGTCCGGTCGAAAGCAAGCCGTTAAATCTTGGCATAAGGCTATCGACTGAGGGCACCTTAGGAAGGTCCGGCATTGGCACTTTTGGCAGAGACAAAGAAGGCATCCTGCCTGTGGCATTTCCAAGTGATGGCATTGGCATCGCGGGTAGCGACAACCTCCTCATTGATGCCATTGATGCTGCTGCCTGTCCCGGCAGCCGCCGCAAGCGCTCATGCAGACGTGGACTCCCGGGGTCAAGTTCATAGACCAGATCCCACGTACCATCACCCTCTGCGCGTGACGCCATGCTTTGAGGGGAGACTACAAATTCTTTCGTGGACGACGCCAACGAACGCGACCATCGCAGGTTACCTCGCTCAACTGCCTCTACTTGAAGTTGATATACGCCAGGAGCAGAAGGTACCTCACATTTAAAAACAACCGGCTTCCATTCCTCTAAAACAATGCCCTCAACAGCGGCCACTGTCTCAAAAGGGAGCAACGGCTGTGATTGCGTCTGCAACTCTTCTCCGGTTCGCAGATTTTTTAACACAAGACGAAGATCAACGTTTCCGTATCCTGCCGCTCGTTTGGGGAGTAACGGATGAACATCAATACGGCCTGTCTTCTCCGCCTGCCACTTCCCATCAGCTGCCACGGGTGGAGTAAACCGCATTCGCAAGAGATCTCCTGCTACTGGACTAATCGTGAGACGATTTCCACTGCTGTCAAGCTGATGCAGAGATTGGTCCACCAAAAACGCAGCAACAGAACCCTCAATTCCAACTCCTGTTTCTCCAACACTTGCATTTGTTGGCCGCAATAAAATCCGCAAACGCTTTGACTGCCAATCACGAATTCGTAAGTCGACACCACCGCCATCAAACGGCTGTGTATTTTGAATGACCAGAGCTGCTCCTTCACGATGCAACCCGATGGCTTCGTCTGCTTTGTCTGTAAGCAAACACCAATCAATATCTTCCTTCGATCGGCTCCTAATGAAATTATCTGGGGCCGTGTTTTGGGCTGAAGGGTTTGTATGAATCTCAATACGCCCAGTCCACGACCGCTCTTCACCACCACCCCACTCGATTCGTAGCCGAACAGGTGGCGGAGCATCATATTCAACTGCACACACCTCGTGCGGTAGCACAACTACCGTCACAACAACGATGAAAAGCACGTTGAACAAATGGGCAACCAGATTAAGAACCATTACAGTTAAATTTCACACAGTAGATCTGCAACGGAGTCGCACCGTCAGCGAAATTCACTGTCACCTGTTTTGATAGTAAACATGGAGGTTTCAGTGATGCCGGGATACTATCGATCAGGGGTTTTGAGGGCAAAACCAGATCAGCAGCAAAATCGCACACTTTGAACTATCGACGATTTAATCCCTCATCCACCAATACCTTCGGCAAAGGATCTGTGACAGCTTCGGAACCGGACTCGGAAACCTGGCGTTCTAGGGCATCAAGGCAGTCTGCGAGGGCTTCTGTCACCTCTCGGGACCGATCTGCAACATCAGACAGGTCAAAAAAATCATCTGGCTTCATAAACAGCTTCGGCTGGTGGTCGCGTGGTTCCACGAGAGACCAACCAGCAACAGTCAATGCCCGACCGCCGTCACCGACGCTGCACACTCGGTCCCGAAAGCCACGCCGCCACAGTCCGGCATCGTCACCAAAAAGACGCTGAATACTTCTTCCAACTCCTTGAGGAAGTTTTTCCAATTGATCAGAAAACGTATTCGCACACTCTTCGCCAACAATTAATTCACCAACTGTCACTCCTAAGTCTGCTGGCATAAGAAGCCCACCATATCGTTGGCTTGCCTGCCGATCTGTGGGATCGACAAGAATAGCCGGCAAGTGGCTCAACTCTGTGTATGGTGCTGGCTCATCAGGACCAATACCGACCCGACCATGTACCCCCAGTGGTAGACCCCGGAGCCCAAGCAAGAGCATGCCAAATCGCTGCCATCTCGCACTGACGCTTGTGACAAGTCGACCCAGCCATTCATCCATGTGTGCAATCTCACCAGCAAAGATCTGCCGCACCGCACTTACCCGATCAGGGTCCGTCTCCTGCGTGACTACGAACTCTGGAATCTCAGCCGAGTTTCCTGGGGGTGGATCATCTTCGTCAAAAAAACCATCCCGCCACACCTGCGGTGCATCCCATGACACACCAAGGCTGCCAAGGTGGCACCACAAAAGATCTGTCTTCCCTTTTTCAAACTCGTGCACAGCCGCACTTACAACACGTCCACAACTACTCTTCTCTTCCTCGTCAACTGTGACTGACAAACGTTGGGGAGCGATACTCACAACGTTCATATTCGAAAACTGTGACGAAAGACCAGAGAACTGATCCCCAGCATCTGTGACGACTGTCACATTCCAACCACGTGCTTCGGCAGCAGCAAGTGGCCCAGCAGCTGTGTCTTTCCAAGCCGTTGAATATCCCATCGCGAGTTCTTCGAGCGTCTGAGATGAATGAGTTGTTCCAGCAAGTACTCGATCACATGTAAGACCAGCCGAAGCAAGCTGGCAGATGGTTGGATTGGATGCCCATGTCGCCCCGAACGGGGAAAGCATCCATGCCGGAAGCCGATCGACAGTGACAAGAAGCCAACCTTCGGGGAGTCCTCCTTGCCAGCAAGGTGATGTTTGGTTCATGCTCTTGGTTGTTAATTCCAAAGTATTGTAAGACGATATGGTTTCGGCGAAACATCAGGCATAGATACGTAATGACATCATCTTATCGAACAACACCATCAAATACTGACAGAATGCCCAGTGGCATTCCATATATCGTCGGAAACGAGGCAGCCGAACGTTTTTCGTTCTATGGCATGAAAGCCATTTTAGCTGTTTTCATGACAGAGCATCTCGTGAATCGCGGCGGCGAACTCGCCGTTATGAGTGATACTGATGCAAAGTTTTATCTTCATTCTTTTGTTGTTGCTGGATATCTCTTCCCACTTGTTGGAGCCATTCTTGCTGACTGGATTTTCGGGAAGTACCGCACAATCCTCTGGCTGTCGATCATCTATTGTCTCGGCCACCTTTCTCTTGCAGTTGATGAAACACGGCTCGGCCTTGGGCTTGGCCTTGCACTTATTGCCGTTGGAACAGGAGCGATAAAGCCTTGCGTCTCAGCTCATGTGGGTGATCAGTTTGGATCTGGCAACAGACACTTACTCAGCCGTATCTTCGGCTGGTTTTATCTCGCCATCAATTTGGGCGCGTTGGCAAGCACACTACTCACCCCAATACTTCTCGACCCAAAGAGTTTTCATGACGTATTTGGGAGCCTCGCGGAACCACTAGCAACCATTGGAATTACAGCTGGCCCATCACTTGCTTTTGGTGTCCCTGGAATCCTGATGGCAATTGCGACGCTCGTCTTCTGGCTTGGCAGAAACACTTTTATCCACGTTCCTCCTCGAGGTAAGGCGTTTCTTCGTGAAGCATTAAGTGGTGAAGGCCTGCGAGCTCTCGGCAACTTAATCCCAATCTACCTGTGTGTCGCAGCGTTCTGGTGTCTTTTCGACCAAACAGCGAGTGCATGGGTGCTTCAAG
>JABHNP010000019.1 GCA_018694455.1 Planctomycetaceae bacterium
GCCGACCGTGAAAGAAACGGACGGGCTCTTGACTCGTACTTTCAAGAACTTTCACCACCCAAAAATAAGGGAACAAGACTTTACGGGCGCAAGGGCAATTCTGACGGACGACTACAAATTAGTCATTGATGGAGAAAAAAAGGCAGGAGTCGAACTTTTTGATCTGAAGAAAGACCCGAGCGAGAAAAACAACCTTGCCGAAGTTCATCCTGATATGGTTCAGACGTTATCGAAACAGCTACATGACTGGCAGAGCAGTGTTCTGAATAGCCTGATGGGCCGAGACTACGGAGATACCGGCACTCAATAAACGGGCTGGTCTGCAAACTGAACTGTCTTGCGATCTGTATTTTTCTAAAAAATTATTGTCTTCGTCTTTTCCGTTTGACCTTTTTTGGGTCAGGCTTTTCGGCATTCACTCTCGCCAAATAGTCGAGCAGTCGTTTTTCCATCGCATCAACTCGTTCTGGATTGTCCTGCGCCAAATCGTGCCCGTGCTCCGTTGGGTTCTCATGAACGCGATAGAGCTCACGAGTATCTATACTGCCCTGCGGCGTCCACTTGATAAACAATTTAAATTCACCTTCACGGATGGCTGATTCAAGGTAGCGGCCAGGCCTGTGGAAAATGAGAGAGTTACCGGGACGTTGCACGGCTTCCGTTGCTGGATCATGAAGCACCGGACAAAAACTAACCCCGTCAATCTCGTCATCAAGCGAGCCGGTCCCACCCGCAAGATCAAAAAAAGTTGACAGGAAGTCATAGCCCACAACCGGAACATGACTCACTGAACCAGCATGTACCCCTGGCCCTCGTACCATGAAGGGAACACGGATCCCTCCCTCATACAGACTGTGCTTGGCGCCGGTCAGAGGAAAATTAGTCGGCAGTCGATTTATATCACCACCCGGAACCGTACCACGCCCTCCATTATCTGCAGTAAAAAAGACATACGTGTTATCAGCAATCTGAAGTTCATCGAGTGTGTCCAGCAGGCGGCCAACACCTTTGTCGAGTTCTTCCATCATGGCGGCCCACGCCTGTGGGTACCCCCGATCAGGAATACCTTTGGCTTTGTATTTGGCCAGTGTGTTTTCAGTGCAGACCACCGACAGATGCTGTGCATAGTAACTTGCCTGCACATAGAAGGGCTTATCATCTTCTGCCTGCTCTTTGATAAACGCAATCGCACGGTCTGTCATAGACGGGGTACGTTTGGCATCCTTGTTGTCGATAAAGTGCGGCGGCCCGTCATCGTGCGAGCCTTTCACGCCAAGCGTATTCGGCATACCACCCGTGCCATTGCCTGTCATCCCATCGCTGGCGTGGTAGCCGCACTCCTCTGGTGTTGAAATCATCTGCTCACCCCATTTACCAAAATGAGCACACCTATAATCTGGGTTTGCGCGATTGAGAGCTTTGGGGATTGTCATGTGATCAGCCGGCACCCACGGGCTCCTGAATTCGGTCCCGCTGCGTGCCGTTGTCGTACCGCAAAGAATACTGCGTCGCGTGGGTGTACATAAGGGTGCTGGCGAGTAGCCACTTGTAAATCGCATTCCCTCATTCATGATCCGATTCATGTTCGGAGTTTCCAGATACTCAGACCTCGATTCCGATACCCGTGGATCCATCGGCTGTGACAGCTGGCTCCAGCCATGATCGTCAGTCAGGATCAGGATAATATTCGGCGGCTTCTCGGCGTAAACACTCGACGACAGAAAAGCCAGCACTGCCAACCGTAGAAATGGTTTCATTATGCACCTTGCCTTTTTCAAAATTTTTTATCAATGAATACGCAGAACGGAATCAGCAATCTACAAGTCGCTGGAACCGCGATTAAATTCCAGTACTGCCTCGCAGGCCATCCGCTGCAGATAGGCCTTTTCTTTGTTGTCAAAGACAACAGTTGGTTCGCCGCCATCTGGGTCTTTTCCATTCTTCAACTTGTTCTCGGTGACTGAATTGAATTTGAAACCTTCAGGACTCTTTCCGGTAATCGCTGCATAGAAAAGGTTGGCCACCAAAAAGGCGCAGGTCTGATTTGGATGCCCATCGTTGTGGTAACGAAAGACGAGATCGGTACCCGGCTTGTCGGCATCACCCGTTTGAATATTCTTGATCGCCAAGGGCACAGGTATCACTGCTTTTGGCTGCAAGGCCTCTTTCATCCGTCGACCCACCGCCGTGTCTCGATCGGCAGAAGCAACATTATACGGCTCAACAACCGGGTCCTCATTTTGCGTTTCAGGTGACGTCATATACAGAATGACTTCAGCGTTCTGTGCTTTCGCGATCTCAGCAAGCTTTGTTGCGTAGCGATCATACGCCTGACTTGGCTGATCGGATACATCTCGCCAACTCTGCAGAACCACGTAGTCCCACTCTATTTCAGGGTTATCACGGAGCAAGGACTCGTGGTTCTTGATGGCCTTCTTGATGTGGCTGTGAATGCTGGCAAAGGACACGTCCGTTTTGCCGAGCGAGGCCCAGTGCTGATCCCACTCCTCAGGGTTGGGTGCGGTGTCAGACTTGAGAAATCCCTTCATTGTTGCAATGCGATGGGCGATTGCATCTTGAGTAAGACTGTTTTGTTCAATAAAACTCTGGCTGAAATAGTAGGTCGAGTGCTTGAACATATTCTGCCCACCGTAAATGACTCGCTGCACATGCACATCGATAGCGGGATCACCTTCTTCGAGAATCCGCTCCACGAGGCCAGCAATGTCATGCCGAGCGGTGAAGCTGTTGCCGAGAAAGAGAATGTTGAGCTTTTTTGCAGGTTCTTCAGCGAACGCCGGGATGGCGAGAGAGCTAAAACTCAGGGTAAGGGCAATGAGAACAGAAACCTTCATCCCAACCTCGCCTTCTTGGGACCCGCACTTTTTTGACTCTTTGACTTTTTCAGCCCATCGTGAGGATTGGACGGACTGTTGGGCTCGTGATGCGTCGGCACATGCTGACGGAGCCGGACGATGACCTCCTTGTAGCTTGGATCGCTTGCAAGGTTGGTATTTTCTAACGGGTCGGTGTCGTGGTCGTAGAGTTCTTCGGCACCATCGGCACGCCCACCATACCACGTATAGCGATACCGTCCGTCAGTGATGGAGTGGTTCTTGCATTGATAGGTTGTCAGCGTCGGCTGATCCCACTCCATCGATGGATTTTTAAGCAACGTCGTGAAGCTACGCCCGTCGTTTTCTGGATTAGGCGGAAGACCGCAGAGTTCAATCAGCGTCGGGTACATGTCGATCAAGTTCACTACACCATTGCACTTCGTGTTCGGCGGCGTGACGCCGGGAACGTTCACGATGAAAGGCACGCGTGCCGATTCCTCCCACAGTCCCGTTTTTCCATAGTGCATCTTCTCGCTCAAGTGCCACCCATGGTCACCCCAGATCATGACAATGGTGTTGTCCGCGTACTGACTCTTTTCGAGTGAGTCAAATAGGACGCCCATGCAATGGTCAACGTAACTGACACACGCGAGATAGGCACGGTTTGCCTGCTTGTGCATGTCGTTCCCATCAGCCACAAGGAATCGGCCAGTGGGCTTAAAAATTGGCTTCCCATCTTTTCGCACAATGTCGTCAAGATCGTCACGATTGAAGGGCGCGGCCTCAATTTCATCTAACGGATAGAGATCAAAGAATTCTTGCGGCACATACCAAGAGAGGTGCGGTTTCGACAGGCCAACTGCCATGAAAAACGGTTTCCCATCGAAGTCACGTTCGAGTTGCTCCGCAGCCCATGCACATGTCGCGTAATCCTTGGTTTTTTCAATGGGGCCTTCCACAGCGCCCCAGGTAAAGGGAGTGCCGCCTGACTTGACGCCGGCCAACGTAGGCTTTTCTTCCCATAAATTTTTGCCGTTTGATCCCTTCGCTTTCACAAACTCATGAAACGCCCATTGCCCTTCATCCACGCCATCCGGTGCATCGGGATCGCCATGCTTGTGAAAAATCTTCCCGCGGCTAAGCGTGTAGTAACCATGGTCACCAAAATATTCTGGCAAGGTGACAAGGTCTTTCGCCTTCGGGGCATGTTTCAGGTTTTGCCCGTTCCCGTACACGCCCGTATGCGTCGCGTGTTTTCCAGTCAGGAGCGCTGAGCGTGTCGGGCCACAGACGGTGGAAGGGCAGTAGGCCTTGTTCATGACCATCGCATGATCCCTCGCGTACCGGTCAAAGTTCGGTGTGATCGCCTGCGGGTTCCCGCCGAGACAACCGACCCAATCGTTCAGATCATCGATGGCAATAAACAGAACGTTATAAGGCTTGTTGTTGGCTTGCTCGGCAGTCACGGTACGAGCATGCAAGGCCACGAGCCCTCCAACGATCATCAAAAAGAAAATGCAGCGATGGTTTGTCATACGTTTTTTTCGGTTCTTCTTGAACTGGGAAATACGTTTTTCATTTTGGATTATGTCGAACACCTACCGTTAGTCACGTCC
>JABHNP010000344.1 GCA_018694455.1 Planctomycetaceae bacterium
CGGAATGCGATGCTGCCACGCTGCAACAAAGTGCCCTGCTTCATGTGCTGATAATATTGCCATCACCGAAATCATATAAATCAGGCCCCGGAACCAGTGTTCCGAAAAATCCGTAAGGAATCCGTCGTAGAGACCGAGAACAACTGGTTGCCAGCCGACTGTGCCAGCCGCAAACGTCGTGAGGCACGTTGCGAGATAAAGATAAACCTGCAAGCGAGCACGTCTGGATCGCGATCCGGTGCAGCTCAAGTCCCTCGTCTGATTTTTTCCATTCGTTGCCAACACAGAAGTCAGCTGAGAAGTCTCAGCTGAATCGGAAAAATCAAGAGTATTGGCTGGGTATTCTCTCATAGGACTGCTACAGAATAGCCATTGAGAACAGAATTTGGCTGCTAGAATTCAATTTCCTTGAAAAATCTACCTGATAGATTTATTGATATCAGGATATAAGTCACTTCTCAGGAAAGCCAAAATCCAAAAGTACAATGAGTGATACTTTCTCAACAACTGCCGATTCCACTGGTATCCGCCGACAATTTGCCGGGGTGGGCCTCGAAGAACTTGCCAAGAAACACCGAACTCCTTTCTATGCTTACGATGCGGACATGATCCGGCAACGATGTGCTGACCTCAGTGCATGGGATACTGTTCGTTTTGCTCAAAAGGCGTGTTCCAACATAGCCATTCTTAATCTCATGCGTCATGAGGGCGTTCTTGTTGATGCTGTAAGCCATGGCGAAATCGCAAGAGCCCTCGCTGCGGGCTATCAACCACACGGAAAATCTGGAAACCAAGAAGGTTTACCTTCAGCAGATCCAATTGTTTACACCGCAGATATCTTTGATCGTGAGAGTCTTGAGGCAGTCGTGCAACAGGGCATTCATGTCAACTGTGGATCTGCAGATATGCTTGAGCAGTTGGCAGAGCGTGTCCCTGGGGCAAACGTGACACTTCGAATAAATCCTGGGTTCGGTCATGGTCACAGCCAAAAAACGAATACCGGAGGAGAAGGGTCCAAGCACGGCATCTGGCACGAGGCTGTCCCAGATGTTCTTCGACGGGCGGAATGGGCGGGACTGGCAGTAACAGGGCTACACATGCACATTGGCAGTGGCGCTGACTTGGACCATCTTGCTTCAGTTGCCGAATCACTTGAAAAGACAGCGCATGATATTGGTCGTTCACTCACAATGATCAGCGCGGGCGGTGGACTCCCGGTGCCGTATCAAAAAAATGAAAAGCGAGCTGATCTGTCAGGCTATTTTACGTTATGGGATACGACTCGAAAACGCCTCGAAGATTCCTTTGGGCATCGTATTCGGCTCGAAATAGAACCCGGTCGATTTCTAACCGCTGAAGCCGGCATTTTGGTCACCGAAGTCAGAGCAACGAAGCGGCAGGGCTCTAAAAAGTATCTCTTAGTTGACGCTGGTTTTCATACCCTTGCTCGTCCTGTTCTTTATGGCTCGTATCATCCAATGAGTCTCTGCCCAACCTCAACAACACCGCCTCGAGAGCTTGAGTCGGTCGCCGTAGGTGGCCCACTCTGTGAATCTGGAGACATCTTCACACAAGAAGAAGGTGGTTTTGTTTCGACGCGTGATCTGCCCCCTGCTCGCGTTGGTGACCTCCTTATTATCGAAGTAGCCGGCGCCTATGGGTTTGTTATGGCAAGCAACTACAACTCAAAGCCTTTTCCCGCTGAAATACTTATTGATAAAGGCTCGTCTCAGCTGGTGCGTGCCCGGCAAACCGCGGATGAAATTTTTTCGGGAGAATGTATTCCGGAGCCATGAGTCGTATTGGTTTAATGTCTGTAAAAAATGAAAATTACCATCTCGTTGAAAAAACAGCAGATATTCGAGAACTTGACTTTCCCATCAACACGATTATTTTCTGGTGAAATTTGTATAAAACCAGTATTTTAGGCGGCTCAATCCACCTCGACCTCGAGGCCTAGCAATTGGATTTGGTCGGAGGAATTCTCACGGCTACAATACAAAGGTTCAGGTTTCCTCACTAATTTCCGATGAATAAGACTTATGGCAAAACAAGGTCCTAGAAAAAAGCTTCCAAAAGAACTTGCGGTTATCAATGCTGATAATTGCACTGGCTGTGAGAGCTGTCTCGAGGTCTGCCCTGTTGACTGCATATTCAAAGTGCAGCAATACGACCAATTCCACAACCTCCAGAGCTGGTGTGAAATAGATATAGAACGATGCGTTGGTTGTGAGGTTTGTGTACACATTCCTGGCAAAAAAACGAATCCTTATGACCTCAAGGTTTGCCCTTGGGACGCTATTGAGATGGTTGCGACTGAGGAAGTTGCCGTCGCCGTCGCCGAAATGGGTGGGCCTCCAGAGTACGTTCAAGAGAATTGGGATCGTCTTGTTGATACTGCCCAGCACCTTGCCGAACTTAAAGCTGCAAAGTAAATCAACGCAGAGATGCAAAAAATATAGTAATTTTTCTTTGTGATTCCCGGCCAGAGCTGTATAGTGTACAAAAATACACTACACTTGCTGCTGGGTCGCATCATGTTCGAATTGCAGGTTCAGAAAGATACAACTCCTCCTCGCGATCAACTTGTACTTGATCGCGTCAAACTCTCAGTGGTACCGGGCCTTGGGCCGAGTCTCAGGCATCGCCTCATCGCTAAGTTTGGGTCAGTGTCGAAGATTTTTGAGCAAAGCATATCGTCACTTCAAAGGGTTCATGGCGTTGGCAACCATCTGGCATCTGCCATTTTCAGTGGCAGAACGAGCACAAAGCCTTCACGCATTCTTGATGAGTGCAAGCAACATGGCATCGATATTCTGTTGGATACCGACCCCGAATTCCCGGAGCTCCTTTCACACATTCCTGACCCGCCCGACATGCTCTTCATTCGCGGCACTTTCGAGCCCTGTGACAGAGTAGCAATTGCTGTTGTAGGCGCTCGACACGCCACTACCGCAGGGAAACGAATAGCAAAAACTTTCACCAATGGTCTCGCTCGTGCTGGATTGACCATCGTGAGTGGGTTCGCCCGAGGTATTGATGCCACTGCACATCATGAAGCAATCCGTGCCGGTGGAAGGACAATTGCAGTCTTAGGAAGTGGCCTGCGTAATATCTACCCGCGCGAGCATGCTCCTTTCGTTGAAGACATGATTCAACATGGATGTGTACTGAGTGAAGTTCCACCCTCAACCCCACCACAAGCAGCGGCTTTCCCAAGACGAAACAGAATTGTTTCAGGGCTTTGCGTCGGAACGCTTGTCATCCAAGCTTCAGAGCGATCTGGTGCACTCATAACAGCACGGCTCGCAGGAGAACAAGGACGAGATGTTTTCGCTATACCAGGGTCGATCGAGTGCCGAATGTCTGCAGGGTGCCATAGCCTCATACGTGATGGAGTGACTCTTGTAACAAGTGTCGATCAAATACTTGACGAACTTGGTCCTTTATACAAAAAAGCAATTTGTACTAGCAGGCCTGAAATCCACCACCTCGCAGAACGAAAGCTAAATAAAGTTGAACAAAATGTACTTGCTGCAATTGATGGCACTTCAAATCAAAACAAAAGCACCACAATCGATGCCGTTGTCGAATACTCAAATCTGGAACCGTCCCGTGTATTAGCAGCATGCTCCACCCTCGAAATCTATCGCATTATCGTCCGTTTCCCTGGCAACATAATTGAACGTCGTTAACTTCATTAGCCAAAAGAAACATACCGGCTCCGTAGAAAACAAACCGACTCTTTGTCTGAGGTCATGCCACACCCTACAATCTAAGGCATGGATACAACGCTCTTTCATCGTGTAGAAGAAGTCTGCGGCCGCCTCCTTCAGCTACGAGACTCTCTTTGACTACGCTAGTCGTACCAAATCAGCGGCCAAACTTGAAAACCAGATGTCTCAATCGGATTTCTGGAACGACAGTGATACCGCACAAGCCACCGTTGCTGAACTCAAGCAATTAAACACTATTCTGAAGCCACTGGATGAATCAATCTCGGCTGCTGATGATTTAGAAGCACTTGTAGAACTCGTTAAAGAAGATGAGTCACTAGAGTCCGAATTATCTACCGAGGTGACTCGTGTTGAACGACTGGTTGATCAGTTAGAACTAACCTCTCTCTTGAGTGGTCCTCATGATTCTTGCGATGCGCTAGTGTCAATCCATGCTCGGGATGGCGGTACAGATGCAAATGATTGGGCAGAGATGATGTTGCGAATGTATTCTGCTTGGGCAAACAAAAGAGAATTCCGCCTTGAGTTACTCGACAGGCAAGACGACGACGTTGCTGGCATTCAGAATGCCACCGTTGCAATAAGGGGGCCATGGGCGTATGGATATTTACGTGGTGAGATGGGTATTCATCGGCTCGTTCGAATTAGTCCATTTAACGCCGAAGGGAAACGGCAGACCAGTTTTGCAGCCGTTGATGTTTCCCCTGAAATAAGTGATGAAGACCCCGACATTGAAATAAAAGATGAAGACATTCGAGAGGATGTTTTTCGAGCAAGCGGTGCTGGTGGACAGCACGTCAATAAGACGTCGAGTGCCATCCGAATCACTCACTTTCCAAGTGGAATTGTGGTTCAATGCCAGAGTGAACGCAGTCAACATAAAAACAGAGCAACTGCCATCAAAATGTTGCGGTCTCGACTCGCTCGGCTGGAGGAAGAAAAACGTGAAGCTGAACAACTAGCGAAATATAAACTTCAACCAAAGACTGGCTTTGGCTCACAAATTAGAAATTATTTCCTTCACCCTGATCAACGAGTTAAAGATCAGCGGACAGGGCATTATGTAGGAAACTTCCAGAGTGTGCTCGATGGTAATCTCGATGGCTTCCTTGATGCCTTTCTTCGTTGGAAAGCCTCGGATTCGGCTCCTACCGCTCTTGACGAGTGAGCCTCCGGGCTCCGACTAGACGTTTTTCCTCAGGCAGGATACAGTCGAGAAAACTACAATTCATTTTCTATAGGATTCACATGGCGGAAAAAGAACAAGCTCTTGAGGTAGAAGGCGTTGTCACGCAAGCGTTGGCAAACACTCGGTTCCGAGTTCAAATTGAGGGTGGACACATCGTCAATGCCCACGTGGCTGGGAAGATGCGGAAGAATTTCATCCGGATCGTTCCCGGAGATAAGGTGAAAGTTGAATTATCTCCCTACGACCTGACGAAAGGCCGAATAACGTTCCGTGAACGTTAGTCGCAGAGACACTACTGGGAAGGATCTTCTGAGGGACTTCTACCAGATTGTTGTTCATGCGGTGCCTCAGTTGAGTCATGAACCTGAGAAGAAGACTCTTGCGCCGAGCCATTTGGATCAGGCCTCGTTATATCCTGAGAAGGCATAGGTTTCGCTACGTCTTCTGCAACGAGAGACTTCTCTTTCTTATCATCAATTGGTGATACCGCTGACAGAGAAGTGCCTAGATCGCCGCGGTCGACATTGGCTGCTACCGTTTCTTTTGAATTTGAATCTCGTCTTTCATTATCTTTCTTCTGCTTCTTTTGGGAATTCTTAACCATTTCATCATCAGCACCAGTCTGAATATCAAAAAACTGTTTTAAATCACCAAATGTTCGCAACGGCTCCTGACCGGTCTTCATTTCTGCAGTAATTGCCTTCTTTGACTTACGATCCGGACGAGACGTATATGTACGGGGTCCACGAAATTGTTTTCTTCCCTTCCTGTCATTCTCTCCAGAATTTCGACGACCACGACCACTTTTTAAACTCTTGGACTCTCCTGACTTGTTTTGAAAATGACCCTCAGAAGATTTCTTTTTAGAGTTCTGTTGCCGCCCTCTACTTGCTCCATGGGCCGGCTTCGTACCAGGCTTAATCATCGTCAAGGCTACACGGCGACGAGTTTTATCGAGCTCAAGAACCCAGACCCTGACTGCTTGACCAACGACAACAGCTGCGTGTGGATCCCGTATGAATCCACTTGAAAGCTGGCTGACATGGACAAGCCCACTGTCGTGCAAGCCGATATCAACAAATACGCCAAAATCAACAACATTTAGCACCGATCCACGTAGTTCCATACCAACTTCAAGGTCTTCAAACTTGAGCACACCTTGCTTAAACAGAGGCTCTGGCAAATCTTCACGTGGGTCCCGGCCGGGCCGGACAAATTGCTCAACAATATCAGCAAGCAATAGTCGCCCAACACCTAATTCATCAGCCACGGCAGTTAGATCTATTTTGCTAACTGCATCAGCAATCTTTTGATGTTTCTCCCGATCGACTAATTCAGCCGAAGATGTCTCAATTTTTTCCAACAGTCGCTCTGCGACTTGATAGCTTTCTGGGTGGATTCGAGTCGAATCAAGCGGATTGATACCATCTGATATTTTTAAAAAACCAACTGCTTGCACAAATGCCGCATCACCAAAGCCAGGCACCTCTCGAAATTGTTCTCGCGAAGTAAACGGGCCCTTCGCAGCACGCCAGTCAATAATGCCTTTTGCAACAGCCTGATTGAGACCCGCCACATACCGTAACAGTGCGGGACTCGCAGTATTCACATCAACGCCGACATAATTAACACAACCCTCAACCACTGCATCCAGTGAAGCATGAAGATGTCGGGCTTTGACATCATGCTGATATAAACCCACTCCTATATTCGCAGGCTCAATTTTCACAAGTTCCGAGAGTGGATCAAGCAATCGCCGACCAATTGAAACTGCACCCCGATACGCCGCCTCAAAATCTGGTAGCTCCTCACGCGCATACTGACTTGTGGAATAGACACTCGCTCCTGCCTCATTCACAATCACATAAGCAATCTCATCTTCTTTCAATTCACCGATGATAAGCTCTGACAGCAAAGACTCTACTTCTCTCCCCGCTGTCCCATTCCCAACCGCAATCACCTTACAGCCGTGCTCACGGACCAGTTCAACAACTCGGGAAGCTGCTGTTTTTTTCTGCTCCGCCTTGCCTACAACATGCAAAATGTCGTGAGCCAAGGGATTGCCGCAAGAATCAAGCACTACTGCTTTACAGCCACTCTTAAAACCAGGGTCGATCGCAAGAACTATTCGGCCTGTTACCATGGGCTGCAACAGAAGGTTTCTTAAGTTACGAGCGAAAACTGCAATTGCATGCTCTTCAGACGCATCGGTCATCTCACGTCGAACCTCGCGTTCGAGACTCGGTAAAATCAGTCTTGAGAGTGCATCACGACAACAACCTTTGAGGAAATCTGCATGAGGATGACCAGCAGGAATAACTATTTCGTCAGCTATCCTCTGAATTTCTTCCGTTGGCCCCTCGATACGGACTCGCAAAATTTTCGCTCTTTCTCCTCGATTCATTGCCAAAACACGATGGGGTGGGACTTTCTGAAGATGCTCATCGAAGTCGAAATAGTCTCGAAAATGTTTAGCTGTTTTAGTCATCGCCTTTCCTGGCGTTTCAATACGCAGGCTGCGAAGTTGACCTTTTTGAAATAGAAGCTTGCGCAAACGTTGCCGCACGTCAGCTCGAGAACTGAAAAGATCTGCAATGATATGGCCCACACCAAGCAGCGCATCTGCTACGGAGGCAACGCCAGAGTCATCATCAACAAAATCTGCTGCTCGTTTCTCTAGGTCTATCGCCTGAGAATCTGATGCAAGTATTTCGTTCGCAAGCGGCTCTAACCTTTTTTGTTTTGCTTGTTCTGCAAGGGAGAGGCGTTTGGGCTTAAAGGGGAGATAGAGATCTTCGAGTATTTTTGTGCTCTCAGCCGCATTGATTTCGTTTTGCAGCTCAGATGTAAGTTTCCCTTGCCCTTCGATTGTTCGAAGAATGGTCTGTTTTCGATCAGCTAATTGGCGAGCTTTACCGACAGCATCAGTGATACTTCGAAGTTGGAGTTCGTCGAGACCTCCAGTTTGATCTCGACGATATCTTGTAATAAAGGGAACAGTATTCCCTTCATCGATTAATTGCACGGCAGCAAGAATGCTCGGCTCAGGCAATCCTAGCCGCTTCGCGATTCTTCCTAAGTCAATGACGGTCGTGGAACCCATCCGCCCCGCCGGTTTACAAACAGTGAAGGAAATGTAGCCCTTGAGTAAATTGACATTCAGTGCTGCTTTTAGAAAAATTCACCGCAAACTGAATATCAATTACTTAAAGACTAGCAATCTTACTCTTCCAGACCAGAACGACGTCTTGGATCATGAAGAACAAGAGTATAGTGCGGAACAAACCACACACTTATCTCGATGAATGTAGAGTGCAATGGGTGGCGTTGTCAAACTGCCAATTCTGCCCAAGCTTCCCGGCCTCACTCTCACAAAGCTTGGCCTTGACACTAACCCCACTTGCAAAATATTCACCCTCTTCTGATACCCGGGCCCTTTTGGGCCGAAAACCGATTTTTCAAACTGGAGAGCCCGTATCAAACATGACGATTTACACCTTTAAAGGGCAGATCTTCTGCCAAAATAAGCCCTGCTGAATAGTGGAGACAATGAAGCAATGACATCCGGCCCTCGTTCAGACTCACCCGAAAAGCTATCGGACTCAACAGGCTTTCTCCCAAACGTTCCTCTCCTCGCAATAGATCGCCAGAATGGCCCACTTCGAGAGCAGTTTCGTCAAGTCATGGATGATGTCTGTGATTCAGGCCGTTTCGTTCTTGGACCAGATGTCACAGCTCTAGAGGATGAACTTTCAACGATCTTAGGTGTCCCACATGTTATTGGCTGCGCATCAGGGAGTGATTCTCTCTTACTTGCACTGATGGCCCTCAACATCAAGCCTGGTGAAGAAGTCATCCTCCCAAGCTATACATTTTTCGCAACAGCAAGCGCTGTAACACGGCTCGGTGGCGTACCAATATTCGCTGATATTGATCCCAGCACATTCCTCATTGATCCAGATGACATTCGTCGTCGAATCACTTCTCGAACACGCGCTATTATCCCCGTGCATCTCTTTGGACAAACTGTTGATATGGATGCGATCCTGCCTATTGCGAAGCAAGCAGGACTTCCTATTATCGAAGATGCGGCTCAGTCGGTTCTATCAACTTGGCACGGAAAGTGTAGTGGAGGACTCGGTGATATAGGATGCTTCAGTTTTTACCCGACAAAAAACCTTGGTGGATTTGGTGACGGAGGCTTTCTCACAACTACACGTGATGATCTCGCCGAATCGCTCCGAAAACTCAGGGTCCACGGCATGGAGCCTCGTTATTATCACGATGTTGTTGGTATCAATAGTCGACTTGACTCACTTCAAGCCGCTGTTCTGCGCATCAAACTTCCACTTTTGGATGACTGGACGAATCAACGAGCACAGAATGCTATTCGATATACAGAAATGTTTAATCATTGTGAACTTAATGATGCTATTACGTCACCAAAAATTGATACACGCGGAAGACACGTATGGAACCAGTACATTATTCGTGTTGCAGATGGAAAACGAGATGCCCTGCGAGAGCATTTAAAGGCATCTGGTGTTGGGACAGAAATTTATTACCCTGTTCCACTTCACTTACAAAAATGCTTTGATAATTTCGGCTGGAAAATGGGAGATCTTCCTATCACGGAATACGCTGCAAAAGAAACACTCGCACTTCCGATTTTTGCCGAACTTACACCGGTAGAGCAAGCTACGGTTGTTGGAAGAATAGCAGAATTCTTCGGCAAACCACCCGTACCGGAAGAATTTGAATGCATGGAAAAAGGCTCTGATACGCTTGGTCAACCACGACATGTTCAGCGAACTGGACTTATTGGTCGTGCTGACGACGTCCGGTGCTAGCAACAAATTGGAAGACAACGACTTGGCGGGCGATAAAAAGCCTTCCTTTAATCCAACCAGTCATGATCAGCTAATCGTTCTGGTGTATAAACCTCAGTTACATAGCTAATATCTTTCGAGATCAATGACTCCACTTCAAGCTTAAAGCCATTGGAGAGCATCTTGTAGATTTCTTTTTGCCATGCCTTCTTCGCAGCAAACCACGGATAGGCAGCGATCTGCTTTGCTCTTTTTACGTCTGAGTCACTAAGCGCAATTTGAACGCTTGGAGCAAGTTGACATTTCTCATAGTCAATCGATCGCAACCCGAGAAACTTTGCTGATGGAATTGCCATCCGCTTCGACTCATAAGCAAGATTAATTGAACCCTGTTTCAGTACAGAATAAATGTAATATCCCCAAGGATCGTTATCGAGCAGGCAGTATACTGGAAGTTTGAGCTCATGGTGAAGACGATATAGCATTCGACGCACACCTCGAGGTGGTTGTCCGCCACCGTGGGTCAAAAGGCAGTTGTGCTTCCTCCAAAACTTATCCTCATTGAAACGTCGCCATACTGTATCTTTCTCGACATGAAGAATAAATTTTGCAGTACATTTCTTGAAACTAATGACCTCTTCTTCAACAATTGAAGGAATACTGTACCCACCTGACCCCATTCTGGAGCAGTCAATTTCATCTCCAGAATCAATCAGCGTAATTGGGCCAACCATTCCACCGCGATTACTTGCATAGACGTGCAGCTGCTCTCGGAGACTCTCAAGCGTCACTTCAAGATCTTCGATAATTGGATCACATTCGTCTTGTCCGCCGAACGTTTCTTCGCGTGTCCCCTCAATAGTGTGCTTTAGAAGATAGTACAGCCCTCGAATGCTGGTTGTCTTTTGCTGGTCGATAAGTGACTTGCAACCGGTTGCTACAAGAAGCGTTTGCATATAGCTTTTTGCTTGACTCAGATTAAAAAGATGTCGTCGATTCTTCTGACCACCCATTTCGATAATTTTTCGTGATTTATTGAACCGAACATTCGAGAGACTCCGAGTTGGAATATCAAGATGTGGATCACGTCGCTTTTCGGCCGCCTTCTCGACCTCATCCGCTAAGCCAACAATGAGTTTCCGAGTTTTCTTATCGATTGCGGGCAAGGTGGCAGTTGTACTCGTACTGCGGGAACTGGTTCGCTTAATTATTTTTTTCGCCATGATGCCTAGCCTGCAAATTGCCTTGGGGAGAAATGCCCGTGAGATAAGATTCCCACTTTTATACCCTATCGAGATTCACCAATGGTTGTCAGGCTATACAAACACGAAATGATGCGCGAAGCAACTAGTATTGCTATTTAGCTCCACGTTCATGAGTCCAGAGTGCGTCCGGCACGAGCTTTTGAAGCGAGATGAAAAGCCGACATCATGTCGTACGAAGTAATTTCACAGAGTAGCTCTGTAACTTTTTCATAAACCTCTGGATTCAGAAGAGGTTCAACCTCTTTCATGAGGTTTACTACACGTTTTTCCTGTAACTCAAGTTCCTCTCGCTCTACTTTTCGATCAGCGAGCACATCATTAAAAGAATCTAGTTTACGAGCATATTCAGTTAACAAAGGTGAGTCGGTGGCCGCATCGAACCACGGACGGTAAATAGGTTTCGGCATAATTAAACCCGTATAGAGAAGAAGGGTGGATGACGGGGCTCGAACCCGCGACCTTCGGTACCACAAACCGACGCTCTAACCAACTGAGCTACAACCACCATATCAGCTCTGATTCTACCAAACTTTCATCTGAAAACAGCCAGCGCCCGCCCTTTTCTGGCAGTATAAAAATCTGGCATTCCCATGGAAGGATTGAATCGTTTCAATGAGCCCTGTAAAAACAGCGGTCGTCGCTGTTTCCCGGCCCGTGACCCGGTTGTTTTGTCCTTATGCAACATTCTCCTGTTAATACCGCACCCTGTAATGGACACCGTGGCTGCGTTGCAGATATTGCAATGCTGGCAAGGGATATACCCCTATTTCCCGTTGACCGTTGGTGCAACCTGGCTGACCTCGCTGAGGCTAGATCAGCCAGCCAACACCGTATTGGCTGGGCAGCCATTTTCTTAAAAGCTTATGGCAAAGTTGTTCAAGAAACGCCTGCACTAAGAAGCTGGTTCTTGCCTGGCTTATGGCCACGCATTGCAACTACAAATCAAAATGTTGCAACACTGGCAATTAATAGAACTGATAATAACAGTGAACAACTTTATTGGGCTCGTCTTCATCAACCAGAAACAAATTCGCTTATTGAGATTCAACATTTTATCGACAATTGCTGCAATGGCCCAATCGAGGAACTATTTAAACGACAGCGTGAACTTGAACTGCTGCCTGGTTTTCTCAGAAAAGCGGTCCTGCGATGGAATCATCGGTCGGGATCTCATAAACGCTGCTCTCGTATTGGCACATTTAGCCTCTCGACACTTGCAGGTTACGGTGCAAGCAATCACTTTCATCCAACACTTTGCACAACTAGTATTTCATACCGTCCAATCGAGGCTGATGGTAGGTGCTTAATAACTCTTATCGCTGACCATCGCGTTATCGATGGCGCTGTCGTAGCACGAAGCTTAGCTCATCTTGAAAAAGTTCTCCGGCAAGAGATTATTCCTGAACTTCGCTCGCAGAAGAATCTGCTTGCAACTGATGCGACTCCCTTAAACGCCGCCTGATTTCAGCCACCCGTTCTCCAAGGTCGCGTTCTAAGCCACGATTAGTAGGCTGATAATAATATCGTTCAACACCCAGATAATCTTGTTTTGCAATCGCATCAGGAGTGTCATGGGCATAGGCGTATCCTTCACCACGACCAAGTCTTTTCGCTCCGGCGTAATGTTTATCCTGCAAGTGTCTCGGCACTGGCAAAATAGCTTTTTCACGAACATCATGACGAGCTTCTGCAATAGCTCTAGTGCATGCGTTACTTTTCGGGGCTAGCGCTAGATATGAAACAGCTTGTGCAAGCGCAAGCTGGCATTCCGGCAGGCCTACAAATTCAATCGCTTGCATGGCGGCTGTTGCAACAAGAAGTGACCGAGGGTCTGCATTACCGATATCTTCGCTTGCCAAGATAACTAAGCGTCGGGACAAAAAGCGGACATCTTCGCCCCCTTCAAGCATGCGTGCGAGCCAATACATTCCTGCATCTACATCACTGCCCCGGACACTCTTAATCAGCGCACTTGCACAGTCATAGTGCGTATCTCCAGAATCGTACACGATCGCTTTTCGTTGAACACTCTCACAAGCCAGCTCTTTTGTGAAGATTAATGGACGGTCGCTCGATGAAAGCACTCCGACCTCAAGCCCACCGAGCGCTCGACGAGCATCACCATCAGCCGTTTCCACAAGAAAGTCGAGGGCCTCCGAATCCAACTGAATATCCTGTAATCCAAACCCGTTTATCTTGTCATTCACTGCATGTTGAATAATTAATTTTATATCTTCTGGAAGCAGTGCCTGAAGTTCAAAGATGCGACTCCTGCTTACCAGCGCAGGAGTGAGTGCAAAAAATGGATTTTGGGTTGTTGCTCCAATCAAGGATATAACACCACTTTCAACGTCTGGCAGAAGAACATCTTGCTGTGATTTATTAAACCGATGAATTTCATCGATAAATAGACATGTCCGACAGGCATCATCCTCCAATCGACGACGTGCACTCTCAATGACATCACGGAGATCTTTCACACCAGACGCTGTTGCAGAGAGTTCGACAAATCGCCTCTTCGTCTCGGTAGCAATAATTTCACCGAGAGTTGTCTTGCCGACCCCAGGCGGGCCATAGAGAATGATTGATTCAAGCCTATCTGCCTCGATTAAGCGTCTCAATAGTTTCCCCGGGCCGACGATCTGCTGCTGCCCAACATAATCATCCAACCGTCGAGGCCTCATTCGAGCTGCAAGAGGTGCTACCCGCTCAATATTCTCTTTTCGCTTCGCACTAAATAAATCGGGCATACTCAACACCTTATCCTTATCATAAGTCTCAATGATTTTGAGAATAAACACATCCGACCAGATTATGCACACGACAAAACGTATTTGACGCTACCATAGATAAGGAGGATTGCATGGGATTTCGGACACTTCGTCAATGCGTCGAAACTCTTCGGGAGGAAGGGCAGCTCATTGAGATTGATTACCCAATCAACCCTCACCTTGAAATCGCGGAAATTCAGCGACGGCTCTTTCGGTCTGGAGGCCCAGCACTTCTCTTTCGATCTGTTTTAGGCACGCAGCATCCAGTTCTTATCAATCTCTATGGTACACAGAAGCGAGTCGAACGATTATTTTCAGATACGCTCGATAGAGTTCGGCGACTCGTCGAACTCAAGATAGATCCAGCAGCTGCCATACAAAAGCCATTACGATATTGGCGAAGCCCACTTGATGCCATAACTATGGTTCCACGACATGTTCGTAGGGGAAATGTTCTCACTCGTAATATTCCTCTGACAAGCCTTCCGGGTGTTACAGGATGGCCTGGTGACGGCGGACCATTCATCACCCTGCCGGCAGTTTATTCAGAACACCCTGACGCCCCCTCCCTCAAAAACTCAAACCTTGGCATGTATCGGGTTCAGCTACGAGGCAACCGCTACGAAGAAAACACCGAAGTTGGCCTGCACTACCAGATACATCGAGGAATTGGCATTCACCATGCTGCAGCTATTGCCAAAGGGGAGCCACTGAAGGTCTCAATCTTTATCGGTGGAACTCCTTCCATGGCAGTTTCAGCAATGATGCCATTACCTGAGGGGCTTTCCGAACTTGCATTCGCAGGCGCCTTAGCAGGCCATCGCATTCCAATGATACGCAGAAAAGGACGCCCATCAATTTATGCTGACGCTGATTTCGTAATCGAAGGCACGATCGCACCTGATCTCACAAAGCCTGAAGGTCCGTTCGGGGATCACCTTGGATACTATGCTCGACAGCATAATTTTCCAGTGATGCGAATCGATAACGTATGGCAACGAGAAGATGCAATCTGGCCTATTACGGTTGTTGGCCGACCGCCTCAAGAAGACACCTTATTTGGGTGGCTTGTACATGAGATCACTGGACCGATCATTCCGACTGTGTTACCTGGAATTTCAAGTATTCATGCGGTCGACGCTGCAGGCGTTCATCCACTCCTTCTCGCAGTCGGCAGCGAACGTTATTTACCATGGAAAAATTCGTCTCGACCAGCTGAGCTACTCACTCAAGCTTCAGCCATTCTTGGCCAAGGACAACTTTCACTCGCCAAATATTTATTTATTGTAAATCAAGCAGATGATCCCAGCATAAAAGCTAGTGACATCCAACGTTTCTTCAATCATGTTCTGCAACGAGTAGACTGGAAGCGAGACTGCCATTTCCACACAGAGACAACAATCGACACCCTCGATTACACTGGAAAAGGATTTAATAACGGCTCGAAGCTGGTCGTAGCCGCTCGTGGTCAACCAGTGAGAGGATTGCCGACTGAAATTTCTGGAGACATACGGCTCCCTCTCGGTTTCTCAAAGCCATTTGCATGCATGCCTGGAGTACTTGTCATTACTGGACCACTCATCCAACCACGACCGTCTCTTGAAGCCTCCGATGAGAAATCAATTTGGAGCACAACTGAACAACAAGCCCAGTGGACCGAGGACATTGAACGATTCACTCGATTGATTCATCAAGCTGATGACATCATGAAGTGGCCTCTTATTGTGGTCACAGATGATAGTGAATTTAGCGCCGCAAATTTGGAGAATTTTCTATGGGTCACTTTTACACGATCGAACCCAGCAACTGATGTTCACGGTATTGGAGAGGCCACACATCAAAAGCATTGGGGATGCACAGGGCCACTTGTTATTGACGCTCGACTGAAGCCACACCACGCACCACCCGTCGAAGAAGACCCTGATGTCGTGACGAAAGTCGACAATCTTTGTCGTAGAAGTGGGCCACTTGCAGGCATCATTGAATAACTAGACCCAGAGTTACTCAATGCCAATTCTGCGTACCTCAGGTAATGTAAATTATTTATTACGTTCCAGAAGGTATCTCGCTGATCCGTACTCGTGTCGATACTGATCGATGGCCCGTTTTCCGACGATAGTTTTTACGACGACGGAACTTCTGAACATAAATTTTCTCGCCCTGAGAAAGGCCAATAACTTCTGCTTTCACAACTGCACCATCAATAATGGGGGCCCCTACGTGCAGCTTACCTTCTTTGCTAACTGCAAGCACTTTGTCGAAAACAAGTTCACTCCCGGCTTCAATTGGCCGAAAATCAACTTCAAGTTCTTGGCCTTCAGAAACACGGTATTGCCGTCCTCCATCCGAAACAATGCAGTAGTGATGTCCACTACCAGATGCGGAGTCTGTTGTTAGAGTCTCTGGGGATGTCGATTCAGCAGCCATCAAAAAACCTCAATTCGTATATTCTGGTACCCATAGCTAGGTACTTTTCATTGTAATCCGTTGGTGAGAAAATCCAGCCTCGTGCATGGAGTACGGGAGTTTGACACTTTCTTCACTTGTTTTTCCTTGTGTCTATGGAAATCGCACCGTCCGCCCACTTGCCTCCCATGCTTCAATTCCGAGGTGTTCTGGTGACGCTGCGTCCTGACCTACAATATGAAGTTCAACTCGGGAGACGTCTTCGAATTGAGCAATCTCTCGTCTCTTTCGATTATTTATCCACGTTGCCACTTCAGCATGCACGGTGATCGTCAGACGTGAAATGTCTTCACGTGTTACTGACAATTGCAACATCCGCATAACCTCAATCGCCATACTTTCAGCTGTCTTGGCCATTCCAGTACCTAGGCATGTAGGACAGTCCCTGAAAACACTCTTCCTAAGTGAAGGCCGGATACGCTGACGTGTCATTTCAATGAGTCCGAAAGGACTTGTACGTAGAACTTTTGTACGAGCTCTGTCACGTTTCATTGCATCGTGTAAGGCTCTCTCAACTCCACGCCGATACTTTTCTCGCCGCATATCAATAAAATCATTGACAATAACGCCACCGAGGTCTCTTAGCCGTAATTGGCGAGCAATTTCTTTTGCCGCAATGAGATTCATCTGGTAAGCATTTTCCTCTGCTGATTTTTCAGTTCGAAAACTGCCTGAATTAACATCGATAGCAACTAATGCCTCAGTCGTATCAATAACAATGGATCCTCCTCCTTTGAGAGGGACTTTGTGCTGATGAATTCGGCTTATCTCTTCTTCTAATCGATAACGATAAAACAACGGCTCTTTTCCATCATAAAACTGTAGTCGACTAGCATACTTCGGCATTACTAATTCCAAGAACTCTCGGGCTCGCTCATACGCAGCTCGATCATCAATGAGAATTCTCCCTACATCTTCAGTGAACATATCTCGGATCGTCCGTATAATCATGTCACTTTCTTGATAGATATCGATCGGGGCTGAGTATTTTCTCATCCGCTTCACGATGCTCTTCCAAAGCCGAAGTAGGTACGCCATGTCACGAGCCATTTCTGACTTTGTGCGCTCAGTACCTGCTGTCCGAACAACAAACCCAACCCCCTTAGGCGGCTTGAGCGCATTCATAACCCCCCGAAGAACTCGCCTTTCTTTCTCATTATCAATTTTCTTCGATACTCCAACACGGCCAAGTGGTGGCATGAGTACCAAGTAACGACCAGGGATTGAAATATACGTAGAGAGCGTAGGGCCTTTCGTGCCAAAGCCTTCCTTAATAACCTGGACGAGCAACTCGTCACCCCGCTTCAAAACATCCTGAATAGGAGGCTTTACCCTAGGGCGGTCACCAATTCTTGGCTTCCGACGTCGATCGGTAGGCCTTCCACCGTTATCAGTTCCATCAGAAGATGTCCTAGCCGGGTCAGTTAATTCAAAAGCCTTATCCGGATCGAGGCCACCCTGACGATAGTATTGTGGCTCTATATCACTGATATGAAGAAATCCGTTCCGCCCAACACCAAAGTCAACAAATGCAGCCTGTATGGAAGGCTCTATATTCACGACCTTTCCCTTGTAGATATTGCCAAC
>JABHNP010000419.1 GCA_018694455.1 Planctomycetaceae bacterium
ATGCGAACTAAAAATGCTGTCCCACGGTTGCGAGCGAAACGGCGATTGCTCAAGCGAGTAAAGGGTTCGGTTGGAGGTCGTAGACGTCTTTTGCGTACTGCGAAAGAATCCGTAATTCGAGCAGGAGTTTTTGCCAAGCGAGATCGCCGTCGTAGAAAACGTGATTTCCGACGCCTCTGGATTATTAGAATAAACGCTGCGTGCCGAGAGCGTGGTTTGCGCTACAGTCAATTTATCGCAGGTCTTGAAAAAATTGGCTGTGAACTCGACCGACGAACATTGTCAGAAATGGCAGTTCTCGATCCGACCGGGTTCGATGTTGTTGTAAGTCAGGTCCGAGAGGGCCTTGGTTTACCGGAAGCGGTTGTCGCGTAGTTCCTGTAACTACCGTATGAAGTTCCTCGCAACGGTCTACCGCTCGTGACAAATTTTAATCTCGATGCTTTTGTAGCCGATCTTGAGAGTCTACGTTCTGAGGTAAAGCAAGCACTCTCGGAAGTTTCAGGCGTAGAGTCGCTGGAAACTGCTCGCGTTGCATTTTTGGGTGCTAAGAATGGCCGGCTTAAGGCGATTCAAAAAGGGCTCGGCAAACTTGGTCGTGAGGATAAGCCGGCTGGTGGAAAACAATTCAATGCGATAAAGAAAATAATTGAATCGTTATTCGCCGAAGCCTCTGCTCAGATGAAATCACCATCGAAAGATGCCAAAGCCATTGAGCAAGTTGATGTAACCTTGCCTGGCAACCCTATTCGTTTTGGAAGTGTGCATCCTATCACTCAGACGATTCGCCGAGTTTCTTCGATCATGTCGAAACTCGGGTTTGAAGTGGTGGATGGGCCAGAAGTTGAGGACCAATGGCACAACTTTGAGGCATTGGCAATACCAAATGAGCATCCTGCTCGAGACCCACTTGATAATTTTTACATTCACGTTGCTAATTCTGATCGACCAGTCCTCCTGCGTTCTCAGACGAGCACCGTACAGATACGAGTCATGGAGCATCGCAAACCACCACTGCGGATTGTGTCGCTTGGTCGGGTCTATCGCCCGGATACTGCTGACGCCACACACTACCCAATGTTTCATCAGGTCGAAGGTCTACTTATTGAGCCCGGCACGACCATGGCACACTTAAAAAGTGTGCTCAGATCTTTTGCCTCAAGTTTTCTTGGAGGTGATGTTCGTGTCAGGTTTAGGCCGTCCTTTTTCCCATTCACTGAGCCGAGTGTTGAAGTTGATATGGAGTGGAATGGTCGTTGGATCGAAATGGGTGGGGCAGGCATGGTCGATCCGTCTGTTCTTCAATCTGTTGGTTACGATCCAGATGAAGTTTGTGGATTTGCTTTTGGTTTGGGTGTGGAGCGAATCGCTGCTCGCCGTTTTGGTGTCGCGGATATTCGAGACTTCTATCGAAACGATATTCGGTTTCTTGAGCAGTTTCATGATCGGGGGCAAGCATGATTGTGTCCCTAGATTGGCTATCTGAGTATGTTGATCTGCCAGAAGTTGATGTGTTGACGGAGCAACTCCTTCTATCAGGACTGAATCATGAGTCAACAAAAAACGTTGGTAGTGATACGGTCATTGATCTCGAAGTAACGAGCAATCGGCCAGATTGTCTTGGTCACATAGGGGTCGCGCGAGAAGTTTCTGTTTTATTTCAGCGTCCCTTGAAAATACCAAGGGCGTCAATCACGGGCCCAGAGGTCTCTCATTCTTTCTCGGTGGCAATTGACGCAACAGATATGTGCCCTTTCTATACGGCACGTCTTATCCGTGGCGTCACTGTTGGCCCGAGCCCCGACTGGCTCGTCCGTCGCCTTGAGGCCGTTGGTGTTGCAAGTGTGAATAATGTTGTCGACATAACAAACTATGTCATGCTTGAGTGTGGCCAACCTTTGCATGCCTTCGATCTTTCTAGCTTACGCGGTGATAACATCAATGTTCGGCGTGCTAGACAAGGGGAATCATTCGTTGCAATCAACCACAAGGAGTACGAACTGACTTCGGAGATGTGTGTCATCTCGGATTCGAAGCAGCCTGTGGCCATCGCAGGAGTGATGGGAGGCGCTGAGACCGAAATCTCAACTGAAACAACAGATGTTCTTATTGAGTCAGCCCAATTTGCTCCTTTGCCTGTACGGTCGGCTGCTCGTGCGTTGGTTTTAGGAAGTCCATCGTCATATCGATTTGAACGCGGTCCTGACCCTGCTGCTGTGGAATGGGCAAGTTGTAGGGCAGTAGAACTCATTCTCGATCTTGCTGGTGGTACTTTTGCCGCTCCAGCGTTTCAGGCAGGAAGCCTCGATTCCAGCCAGGCCACTATTGATTTACGTAGGCACCGTGTGGAACAGGTTCTAGGTGTCTCAATTCCCAAACAGCGACAGCGGGAGATCCTTCAATCACTTGGCTTTGTTGAACAAGAGCCGGGGGGTGATGTGACACGTTGGCTTGCGCCAACGTGGCGTCGTGACTGCACGCGTGAAATTGATCTCGTTGAGGAAGTTGCTCGCGTTGAAGGGTATGATTGCGTGCCCGAGAATATTCCAATAACGGCTGTTCCTGTCCAGCGTTCACCACGTGAACGCATGGTTCGGATAGTTAGTGAGTCTTGTGTTGCTGCTGGTTTCTGTGAAGCAATGACGCGAAGTGTCGTTGGTGAAAAATTTGAAGAATTGAGTAGTCCTTGGGGATGCACCCCTGCACTCGTTTGCAGCCCCCCTCTGGTTCAAGGAGCAGATAGACTCCGCCGGACGCTACTTCCTAGTTTGCTGGATGCACGGTCAAATAGTCTCAGTTCAGGATCTTCTCATGGTGATCTGTTTGAGATAGCACACTGCTATCTCTCGCGCGAGAATGATGTGTTGGAAGATGCGTCGCCGATAGAAGAGCCTTTGTTGCTTGCGTTGGTAACAGGAGGTGACTTTTTTCATGGGAAAGGTTTTGCTACAGCCATTTTTGAACGGTTGGGATTGTACGAATGGTCATCTGCAGAGAAGCCGATTGCACACACAGACGTCGAATTTGGGCTTACCTATCACCCGTTTGAGTCTGCGGTTCTGCAGGCAGGTCGTTCCGCCGAGATTCTGTTTCATCGTTCAGGAGAAAAGTGTCGGAGGATTGGCGTTGTCGGTGAGTTTTCGG